>CASFKT010000208.1 GCA_949295195.1 uncultured bacterium
GTCCATCGCTGTGGCCACCGGCGCCACCGTCAACACCGACGATCTGCTGGTGGTTCTGGGCTGAGTGTGCTCCCAGACAGCGCTGCTGTAAGTAAAAGAATAAAATAGCTGACCCATCCGGTAGGATGGGTCAGCTTTGTTCAGCTTGTCAAAAAACTTCTGTAGAGGTGAATCCGCTTAAGTTAGGGCGGGGGAGCTCGAGGGGGCGGCAGCCCGCCTCGAGTGGGATTGAATGCCCTGAATGCCTTGTATGACAAGGCGTTCAGCGAGCGCAGCGAGGACTTTTCCGCCGCGCAGCGGCGGGAAAGTATTGGCATTTTTTCAGGCTGTCGGAAAAGTCTTTGGACTTTTTCGACAGCCTGAAAAAAGCTGACCCATCCGGTAGGATGGGTCAGCTTTTTTGCTGAGAGACCGGCACGTGCGGGAAAAACCAATCGGTCAGAGAAACATTACAGCCAGTCATCCACCACATCCTGCAGAGAGGCGGGGCCCACGCCATGCTCTACCAACAGGGTCATCAGTTCATCAATCCGCAGAGCACTGGTGGTGATTCCGGGGACGGCGGAGGTGTCCCCGTCATCCTCAGAGATCTTTACGCCATAGTTTTCGCAGGAAAAAGCTCCCGACTCCACGGTATCCACCGTAAGGGAATAGTGAAAGGTTCGGGAGCGGCCCAGCTCATCCGGGCAGGTACGGGATGCAATTTTAATTTCCATCATGTAGCGTTTTCTCCTCTCCTTTAGAACACATGACCACATTATATAGTGTGCCTGTGGAAAGAGGAAGAAAAACTAGTCGAAAAAATATCTCACATTTCGCCTGGTTTCGAGGACGTGGGAGAGTTTTTTCGTCATACCCCGTCGAATCCCCGAGAATTTCCGGGGAAATTTTCACGCATAAAATTCTTTTCTGTGGAAAAAGCTGTGGAAACATCCATTTTCCGGATGCTCCCACAGCTTTAAAATGGAAAAATGTGAGATTGTTCAGCGGACCCGGAGCCGTTTGGCCAGCTCCCCGTCCGGAGTGACCCAGGCGGTCTCATAGGTGGTGTAGATCACCATACCCGGCCGGGCCCCGCTGGGCTTTTTTACATACTTTACCGGGGTGTAGTCCACGGGCACCTTGCTGCTGTCACGGGCCTGGGAGAACCAGGCGGCCAGGCAGGCGGCCTCCTGAACGCTCTGCAGGTCGGGCTCCCGCCCCTCGGTCCACAGGATCACGTGGGAGCCGTGGATCTTCTGGGTGTGGAACCAGATGTCGCTCTTGAAGGCCTGCTTGCAGGTGAGCAGGTCATTCTGGGTGTTGTTCTTGCCCACCGAGATGCGCAGGCCGGAGGAGGAGCGGAACTCCATGGGTTTGGAGGCCACCCGTTTTTCCCGGCCCTTGGCTTTGGAGGGGCGGCGGAGATAGCCGGTGTCGGTGAGTTCCTGGCGGATTTCACTGAGATCCTTCTCCCCCTCGGCCAGGGGGATGGTGTCCAGGACGCTGTTGAGGTAGTCCAACTCCCGGCGGTTTTTCTCCAGCTGCTGGGTGAGCATCACCTCGGCGGTCTTGGCCTTGTTGTACTCCTTATAATACTTGGCGGCATTCTGCTGGGGGGTGAGGAGGGGGTCCAGCTGGATGTCCACCTCCCGCCCCTCCGGGTCGTAGAAGTCCACAGTGCGCAGCCGGGCCATCCCCCGCTCCATCTGATAGAGGTTGGAGGTGAGAATGTCCCCCAGCTCCCGCAGCCGCTCCCGGTCCTGGGTGGCGGCGAGCTCCTGCTCCTGGTGGGCGATCTTTCGGGCGGTGCGGTCCCGGGCGGTGGTCACCGAGCGGATCAGGTCCTGTCCCCGCTGCTTCACCCGCTCCAGGTGCTCCCGCTGCTCATAGAACCGGTCCAGCAGCTCCGAAAAGGAGGGAAAGGTGGCGCACTCCACCAGAGCTCCGTACTGGACCACGGGGAAGAAGGTGAAGTCCCAGGGGGCCCCGTCCCGGCTGAGCAGGGTGGGGGAGAGGCGGTGCTCCCGGACCCGGGCGAGCAGCCCCTCCAGGCTGTCCAGCAGCCGCGCCCGGCCGGCTGGGCCCAGCACGTTCAGGCGCACGTCGGTGGCTCCACCCGCCTGGAAGGCCAGCTCCCGGCACACCAGGGGGGACAGGCCGCTGAAGGTATCCAGCAGCCACTTGTCCGCCTGGGCCTCCTCCGGGGCGGCGGAGAGCAGGGCCTCCAGTTCCTCCCGGCTCTGGGCGGCGGGGTCCAGCTTCTCCTGGGCGGGGGGGAGGCGGTAGAACATGCCGGGCAGCAGGGAGCGCTGATTGGCGTTTCCGGTCCCAAGGCTGGACTCCACCCGGCGCATACAGTCCAGGATGCGGCCGGACTCGTCCAGCAGGATCAGGTTGGACCGGCGGCCGATGGCCTCCAGCACCAGCTTGCGCTCCACCCGGTCCCCCAGCTCGTTGAGAGCTTCCAGGGTGAACACCACCACCCGCTCCAGCGGAGGCTGTTCCACTGCCAGCAGCCGGGCGCCGGACAGGTGTTTACGCAGGAGCATGCAGAACATGGGGGGCGTGTCCGGATTCTCCCGGGAAATCTGGGTGAGCTGGGGCCGGGGGTGGTTGGGGTTGGCGGACAGCAGCAGACGTACGTTCCCGTGGGAGGGGGTGCGCACCGCCAGCAGGATTTCGTCCCGGCCGGGTTGATAGATTTTATCAATTTTTCCGCCGGTGACCGTCTGGTCCAGCTCGTGGACCAGGCCGGACAGGCAGAGGGCGTCTAAGGGCATGGAAAGAAAACACCTCGATTCAGATAGAAGATAGGAGATAGAAGATAGGAGATAAGAGTTGGACAGAAGAATTAAGAATTTCGGGGGCCGTGGTGCCGGAATATCTCCTAACTCCTATCTCTCACTGGGGGGTCATGATGTGGTCGAAGAGTTCGTTGAGGCGGTCGGTGCGGCCCTGGAGGTAGAGCCAGCCGAACAGGGCCTCCAGGCCGGTGGCCGACTGGTACTGGGCCCGGGTGGCCGCCCGAGGCACCGAGTGGGGGGCGGTGTTCCGGCCCCGGCGGTACACGTCAGCCTCCTCGTCGGTGAGGAGGGGGAGCAGCCGCTCCATGGCGGCGGCCTGGGCGGGGGCGGCCACATAGCTCACGGTGGCCCGGTGCAGGTCCTTTACCTTGACTTTCCCGTGGAGGCACAGCCAGGCACGGACCATCAATTCAAACACCCCGTCCCCCAGATGGGCCAGCCCCAGGGAGCTCATGTTCAGCAGCTCCTCCCGGCTGGCGTTCAGATGAAAATAATCCATATTGATCCTCGTTGTAACATGAAATTGGTGTGGAAAACGGTTATGCCATCATAGCATATTTGGCAGAGAAATACAAGGGAGGGGGCGGCGGGGGAAGGACCTCCAGAATTTCCTTGCTTTTTTCGGAAAAGTAGAGTATACTGCCCGTTGGCAGAGTAGGGCCACACGTGCTGGTCCCGGCCTGGAATGGGCCGGACCTTCAGTGCCGGCGGGACGGGGAGTTGTCCGCCGGACGAACAGCGTTTCCAAAACGCGGCAGTGGGTGGTCCGCATCCCGCTGCCGCATGGGCCGAGCGGAGATAACCGAGCGGAGATAATCATTCCCTCCTTCTGTGCGGCATTCCCGCAAAACGGGCTGCCGAACACAGAAGGAGGTTTTTTTATCATGCGGCAAATGCGAATGCCTATGAACCTGTACCGAACGCCCTGTTCCCCGGCCTATTGGCACGAGGCCAATCTGGCCATGAAGTGCCTCAAGCTGCTGGTCTTTGCGGCGCTGATGATTGCGGTGACCCGGGCCCTGTCCCTGATCCCCGGTATCCCCATCTGGCACACCAAGCTCACCTGGGGCTTCCTAGCCCGGTCGGTGTGCGCCCTGGTGTGCGGACCGTTGCTGGGACTGGTGTTCGGCTTTGCGGAAGATATTCTGGGGTTTATTCTCCAGCCATCCGGGGACTTTTTCCCCGGCTATACCCTGTCCACCATGGCTGGTGTGTTGGTGTACGCCCTGTTTTTCTTCCGGCGGCGGATCACCGTGGTGAACCTGGTGCTGGCCAACGCGGTGGTCAATCTGCTGGTGAATGCGGCCATGGGCTCGGTGTGGAGCACCATGGTCCGGGGCGGGGGATATCTGGGCTGGTTTATCCCCAGCCTGGCCAAGAACCTGATCACCATTCTCCCCAAGGCGGCGGCGCTGTACATCCTGTTCCAGGCGCTGCTCCCCATCCTGCGCCGGATGGACCTGATCCCCGATCAGACTGAGGGGCGGATTCGGATTTTTTAAGCGCAGTTTGAGCAGAACTGGGCCGCGCCTGTAAAACACTCCCCGCCGGCAGGGGACCCGTTCATAAACAAAAAATATTTTGGGCCGCATCCAGTGAGATGGCGGGCCGCTTGTGCGGCCTCCTCCCGGATGCGGCCCTTTTGAGCCTTGGGGGTAATCTGCCGAAAAAGAGCATGGAACCCCAAAGGAGTCTGTATCAGCGCTGCCCTCCGGACTTCATCAGCTTGGCCAGGATGACCTGGTCCGCCGGGCAGAACTGGTACTTGGGGATCTCGTCCACGGTGATCCAGCGGATGTCGTTGTGCTCCAGCTTCTGGGGGCTGCCCTCCGCGATGGAGGCGTGGAACAGAGTCAGGTGGATGGTGAGATCGGGGTAGGTGTGGGTGACCTCCAGAAAAACGTCGCCCACAGACACCGTGACGGCCAGCTCCTCCTGGCACTCCCGGATGAGGGCGGCCTCCTTGGTCTCGCCGGGCTCCACTTTACCGCCTACAAATTCCCACAGCAGTCCCCGGGCCTTGTGGGCCGGACGCTGGCAGATCATAAATTTGTCCCCCGACCAGATCAGGGCGGCGACAACTTGGGTCATAACAGAGGCCTCCTTCATATTTCTGTGAGTTTTCTCTGAACCAGGCGGCTGACGGCGCGGGTGCGCCGTAAATTCCCGGCCTGCGGCCGGGAATTGCGCAGGGGCGGCTCCGCCGCTCCGAGCATTCAAATCCAGAAGGGGGCGGTTAAAATCGATGTTTTGAAATATCAAAAAGGTATAGGGGAAACCACCCCACCGGCCTTCTGGCCGGCGGCGCCTTTGCGCCGTACGAGCGTTTTGCCGCAGGCAAAACCTCGGCGCAGGCGGAATTCACTTCCGCCGAGCATTTTAATCCAAAGGGTGAAAGCCGCCTTTGGCGGCTGAAACCCAAAAAGAAAGGACTTCCGATAGGAAGTCCTTTCTTTTTGGAGCGAGTGACGAGGCTCGAACTCGCTACCTCCACCTTGGCAAGGTGGCGCTCTACCAGATGAGCTACACTCGCGGCGACGGGTGTTATTCTAGCAGAAGTTGGACAGGTTGTCAACGGGTTTTTCAAAAAAATTTGAAAAAAATTTCCGAAAGGAAAAACTCCCAGGGTCAGAAAGGGAAACTTCCAGTCACTCCCGGTTGACGAAAGGAGGGGGGATGGGCTAAAATCCGTATTGCCCACCAGGGAAATGGGTTAAATGAAACTTTGCAGTACAAGCGCTGTAAAGAAGAAATACCTGTCCAAGTGTGGGAAGCCACTGTAACAAGGAGTGTATTCGAATGAACAAGAGAATCCTTTCTGCCGCGATGGTCCTGTCCCTGATGGCCGCTCAGGTGCCTATGACGTCTTATGCTCAGGGAGCTTCCATGACGGAGGAGGACCTGATTGCCGCTCTGGAGCAGGCCCAGGCCGGCACCACCGTGGAGCTGTCCGGGAGTGTGACGCTCACCAGCCAGCTTGTCATTGAAAAAGAGATCGTTCTGGACGGAAACGGCTATACCATTACCAAAGGGGAGGGGGAGGATGTGTTCCCCAACAACGCCGGGATTCTGGTGACTGCCGGCGCCACCCTGCGGGACCTGACCGTCGAGGGGCCCAACACCAATGCCGAGGGCTGGGATAACGGCGAGTTCGGCATCAAAATCTACGAGGCCCAGGGGGCCCAGCTCCAGAACGTCACCGTGGAGCAGGCCAACGCCGGAATCCAGGTCAGCGGCGGCTCCGTGACTATGAGCGGCACCATTGATGTGTCGGACAATGAGTTCGGCGGCATCGAGGTGTGCCGGGAGGCCCAGCTGGATCTGACCCAGGCCGCTCTGGTGAACGAGAGCGAGACCAAGGAGCGGCCCACCCTGTGGAGCGACAGCGGAAAGGGAACCATTCAGGCCAATGAGAGCCAGGCCCTGTACATCTGGACCGAGTACGCCTCCGGCAAGGACCACATCTACCTGGACCAGGACAACCTGGGGGTGGAGGCCCAGGTGGACGGCGCCTCCTATGAGACGCTGGCCCAGGCCCTGGAGGCCGCCGGGCTGTCCGAGGGGGACAAGACCGTCACTCTGCTGAAGGACGTGTCCGTAGGCTCCGGCGAACAGGCGGAGTCCCGGTCCTCCAGCGCGGCGCTGACCCTGCCCGCCGGCGTCACCCTGAACGGCCAGGGCCACACGGTGACTTATACCGGAGAGTCGGAGATTGACAGCCTGCTGGCGGTGGACGGGGCGGACAGCGCCATCCGGAACGCCTGCTTTGACGACGGGGGCAAGGCCCAGCACGTGCTGACCTTCTCCGGGGCGGAGAACGCCCGCCTGGAGGGCGTCACCGTCCAGGGCGGTCAGACGGCCGCCATTCTGGTGAACGGCGCCTCCGTCACCCTGGAGAACAGCGCCAGGCGGACAGCAAGCTGCCCAGCCTGACCCTGAACAACGTGGAGGCCAGCACGGAGACGAATCTGCTGTATATCAGTCCGGAAACGTTGGAGCAGATCGGGACCTTGGGCAGCACCGAGGACATGGAGGAGATTCTGGAGCAGGTCCGGGCCTCCATCGGCGGCTCCGACCGGGTGGACCTGACTTATGACGAGGACAGCGGCAGCGTGTCCGCCCCCGTCCCTGTCCGCCACGCCGTCACCCTGGAGGCTGGCAAGAACGGCAGTCTCTCCGCCGACAGCACCCAGGCCCAGTCCGGCGAGGTGGTTACCCTCACCGTCACCCCTGAGAAGGGGTACCGCCTGGAGAAGCTGGAGGCCCGGGACGACCAGGACCAGGCCGTGGAGCTCACCCGGCAGGAGGATGGGACCTATACCTTTACCATGCCGGGGAGCCCGGTGACTGTCTCCGCGGCCTTTGCGCCCATCTTCCAGGATGTGGCCGAGAGCGACTGGTTCTATGCCGCCGTGCAGTATGTCTATGAGCAGGGCATCATGTCCGGTGTGGAGGAGGGCTGCTTTGAGCCCAGCGCCTCGCTGACCCGCGCCATGCTGGCCCAGACCCTGTACGCTATGGAGGGCAAGCCCCAGGCGTCCGGTGGGGAGGACTTCTCCGACGTGGAGGAGAGCGACTGGTTCGCCGCCGCCGTGGCCTGGGCCGCGGAGAACGGCCTGGTGTCCGGTGTGGGCGGGGGCCGCTTCGCTCCCAACAACGCCCTGACCCGGGAGCAGATGGCCCTGATCCTGTACCGCTACGCCCAGCACAAGAGCTATGATGTGCAGGTGGACGGCGAGCCCCTGGAGGGTTTCCAGGACGCGGAGAAGATCTCCGACTGGGCGGTGGAGGCCATGGCCTGGGCGGTAAACGCCAAGCTGCTGTCCGGCACCGGGGACAATCTGCTGACCCCCGCCGGGACCGCGACCCGCGCCCAGGTGGCCCAGGTGCTGGCCAACTTCCGCCAGACCGTGGCCTGAGCCCGGCCGGCGAGGGATGGAAGTAAAAACAGATGTAGAGAGCGGAGCCCGGCTGGGCTCCGCTCTCAGTTTGTCAAAAAACCTCTTTTGAGATGAATCCGCTCAAGTTGGGCGGGGGAGCTCGAGGGGGCAGCTGCCCGCCTCGAATGGGATCAAATGCCCTGGAAGCCTTGCCGTGCAAGGATTCCAGCGAGCGGAGCGAGGACTTTTACGCCGCTGTACAGCGCAAAAGTAACGGCATTTTTCAGGCTGTTGAAAAAGTTTCTGGACTTTTTCGACAGCCTGGAGCGGAGTCCGGCCGGGCTCCGCTCTCCTTACATTCAGAAGGGCTGCGAGGGTTTTATGCGATATAAATAGTCCGATTTATAGGACTTAAACTGTGGTATTCTTGTACCATCCCAAAGAGGAAAGGAGCAGAATCGTATGGATTACAGCATCGTTTGGGTAAGAGGACATGTGGAGGTTTTTGACTGGGCAGGCCGGTTCTGCTTCTCGGCAGACAGTGAGCGGGAGGCCCTTGAGGAGCTGGAACAGGTAGCCTGAGGGGGCAAATTTTGATTTTTTTCTTACATTCCGTCCGAAAATGTGCTAAAATAGAATCACAGCGCGCGGTTCTGATTACGTTCGTCACGTTGTCAGAACCGCTTTTTGTTTTGATGAGGAGGGGAAGCGCCGTGTTCGCGGTGGGAGATCTGATTGTGTACAGCGAGACTGGGGTGTGCTGTGTGGAGCAAGTGGGGCCGCCCCCCTTTGATCCGAAGACGAAGCGGGAATACTATACTTTGTCCCCACTGAATTGCCGGGAGACCATCTATGTCCCAGTAGACACACAGGTGTTTATGAGGCCGGTTTTAAGCCGGGAGGCGGCGGAGGAGCTGATCGACCGCCTTCCGGAGATCCAGCAGGCCCGTGTGGACTGCCAAGATTATCGGGTTCTGGCGCAGCGGTATCGGGGATTTTTAGAGACCCACCGCTGTGAGGATCTGGTCCAGCTGATCAAGCTGGTTTATACTAAAAATCAGCACAAGAGCCGGTCAGGGAAAAAGCCCAGCAAGGTGGATCAAGATTATCAAAAGCGGGCTGAGGCTCTGCTCCACGGGGAGCTGGCTGCCGCGCTGGGGATTCCGGTGGAAGCTGTACCGGACTATATCCGTCAGCGCCTTCAGTTGAAATTGGGGGTGGAGAAAAACGCGGGCTGACCAGAACCAAATGGGGAAAAATGAAAGGACATCCATTTGGATGTCCTTTCATTTTGGCAAGGGGCTGTAATCGAGATATTTCAAATTTTCAATTGGCTATCTTGGATATTGCCAAACGGCCTTTCTGGGCCTCGGCACAGGGATGGCTTTATTTTAATCTCCGAAGGGTGGAGCCGCCCTACGGGCGGCGGAACCCACAAAAAAGGACACGACGTATGTCGTGTCCTTTTTTGTGGAGCAGGTGAAGGGAATCGAACCCTCGTGTTCAGCTTGGGAAGCTGACATTCTGCCATTGAACTACACCTGCATGTCGATTGCCTATCTAATATAGC
>CASFKT010000209.1 GCA_949295195.1 uncultured bacterium
GGGGTGCTGGAGCTGCCGCTGTTTCCGCTGCTGGAGCTGGAGCCGCCGCCGGTAGAGGGTTTGCTCTCCTCCCAGCGGCACCGGACGATGCAGGTGGCGGTCAGGTCGCCGGCAGTGACTGTGATCTTGGCGGTGCCGGGGGCCACGGCGGTCACCTTGCCGTTCTGGTCCACGGTGGCCACCTTCTCATTACCGGAGGTAAAGGTGACCTTCTGGCCGGACGGCTGTACGGTGGCCTTCAGGGTGTAGCTGGAGCCGGCGGAGAACAGAGTGAAGTCGTTGGTGTCCAGGGAGAGAGATGCCTCGGCCTGAGGCTCATCCGTCACCTCGTCGCCGGGGGCCTCCTGGGAGGTGCTGCCGTCGGGGGCGGGCTGCTGAGAAGTGGAGCCGTCGGGGAGAGAGCTGTCCGGGGTGGAGGCGTCCGGCTTGGACTGGTCCTCCGTCTGGCTGGAGGAGATGCCTCCGTTGGACTGAGAGGAACTGCTGTCCGAACCGCTTCCCCCGGCGCAGGAGGTCAGCAGGGAGGCGGACAGGGCCAGGGCCAGCAGCAGGGCATAGGTACGACGTTTCATAATTCAAAAACTCCTTTTGTTCCGTGTGTCAAATTCACCGTTTTGAATGGGTTTCTGCATGTTTGGACGGCAGAAGGCCGGAAAAGTTCCCTCTGTCCGGCGAAAAATTCCACCCGGCGGAGCACTTTGGAGCAACCCATAAAAATGTACGGGCATTCTCCGCAAAATCTGCATTATTATACCAGGATTTTTAGGAAAATACTACCCCGGCTTCCACCCAAAATTCTTAAAAGTTTTTTACGATTTGGCCTTGACACCAGGGCGCATCAGGAGTAGTATTATCTTATGACATATGAACACTTATTCATATATAAAAGTTTGGAGGGAGACCATGAATCAGGACCGCGCACTGTGCTGTGAGGAGACCGAAGTGCACGAGGACGCTGTGGAGCAGGTCCGCAGCCAGCTGCCCCAGGACGAGGTGCTCTACGACCTGGCGGAGCTGTTCAAAATCTTCGGGGACAGCACCCGGGTAAAAATTTTGTACGCCCTGCTGGAGGCGGAGCTGTGCGTGTGCGACATTGCCAAGCTGATGGACGTGAGCCAGTCCGCTGTCTCCCACCAGCTGCGGGTGCTCAAGGGCAGCAAGCTGGTGAAATTCCGCCGGGAGGGCAAGACCCTCTACTACTCCCTGGCCGACGAACACGTCTTTCGTATTTTGAGCCAGGGCATGGAGCATATTCTGGAAGGTCCGGAGACCCCCTGAGCAGGGCCGCCGTTTCTTCGCCATACATCCGCACAAAGATTCAGTACTTTGAAAAAGGAGCGATTGTGATGAAAAAGACCTTTAAGATGATTGATCTGGACTGCGCCAACTGCGCCGCTAAAATGGAGGCCGCCATCAAGAAAATCGACGGTGTGCAGGACGCCACCGTCAGCTTTATGACCCAGAAGCTGACCATTCAGGCGGACGACGCCCGTTTTGACGCCATTGTGCAGGAGGCGGTGAAGGCCTGCAAAAAGGTGGAGCCCGACTGCGAGATCGTGCTGAAATAAGATTTTGCAAAAGACGGGCTCCCCGTCTTTTTGCGCTCCAAGGAGGAGTGCCCCATGACAAAGAAGCAGAAAAAGACCCGGACACGCATTTTGACGGCGCTGGTCCTGTTTTTGGCGCTGGAGCTGGCGGAGCATCTGGCCCCGGATGTCCTCCCCGGCCTGGCG
Source organism: uncultured bacterium (assembly GCA_949295195.1). Lineage (GTDB taxonomy): Bacteria > Bacillota > Clostridia > Oscillospirales > Oscillospiraceae > Lawsonibacter. The sequence continues at coordinate 1,734 of CASFKT010000209.1, forward strand.
TGGCCAGTGCTGTATCTAATCCCCTATGGGATCATCGGCTGGGATGTGCTGTGGCGGGCCATCCGAAACATCAAAAACGGCCAGGTGTTTGACGAGAATTTCCTTATGTCGGTGGCCACGGTGGGGGCCTTCGGCTGCGGGGAGTACCCCGAGGCGGTGGCCGTCATGCTGTTCTACCAGGTGGGCGAGCTGTTTCAGAGTGTGGCGGTGGACCGCAGCCGCAAGTCTATCTCCGCCCTCATGGACATCCGCCCGGACTACGCCAACATCGAGCAGAATGGAGAACTGGTCCAGGTGGACCCGGAGGAGGTCTCGGTGGGCGATGTGATCGTGGTAAAAGCCGGGGAGCGGGTCCCCCTGGACGGCACGGTGCTGGAGGGCGCCTCCTCCCTGGACACCGCCGCCCTCACCGGAGAGTCCCTGCCCCGGGACGTGCAGGCGGGGGATGAGGTGGTCAGCGGCTGCGTCAACCTCACCGGGGTGCTCCATGTGAGGGTAAACAAACCCTTTGGGGAGTCCACCGTGGCGAAAATTCTGGACCTGGTGGAGAACTCCAGCAGCAAAAAGGCCAAGGCGGAGAACTTTATTACCAGATTTGCCCGGTACTACACCCCGGCGGTGGTCTTTGCCGCCCTGGCCCTGGCGGCGCTGCCTCCCCTGCTGGGGATGGGGCCCTGGCTCATGTGGGTGCAGCGGGCCCTGAACTTCCTGGTGGTCTCCTGCCCCTGTGCCCTGGTCATCTCCATCCCCCTGTCCTTCTTCGGGGGCATCGGCGGGGCCAGCAAACAGGGCATCCTGGTGAAGGGGGGCAACTACCTGGAGGCCCTGGCTCAGGCCGGCATTGTGGTCTTTGACAAGACGGGCACCCTCACCAAGGGCACCTTCGAGGTGACCGCCGTACACCCCCAGCAGGTGAGCGAGGGGGAGCTGCTGGAGCTGGCCGCCCTGGCGGAGCGTTTCAGTGACCACCCCATCTCCCGGTCCATCCAGGCGGCCTGCCAGCCCGCCCCCGACCCCAACCGGGTCACCGACGCCAAGGAGATTGCCGGCCACGGCGTCCAGGCGGTGGTGGACGGAAAGACCGTCCTGGCGGGCAATCAGAAGCTCATGGACCAGTTCCGTATTTCCTTTGAGGATACCTGCCGCCATGTGGGCACTATCATCCATGTGGCGGTGGACGGGGTCTATATGGGCCACATCGTCATCTCCGACCAGGTGAAGGAGGGGGCGGAGCGGGCCCTCCGGGCCCTGAAGGCGGCCGGGGTGCGGAAGACCGTCATGCTCACCGGCGACTCCCAGGCGGTGGGCCGGGTGGTGGCCGGGCAGCTGGGTCTGGACGAGGTCCACGCGGAGCTTCTCCCCGGGGACAAGGTGGACCAGGTGGAGCGGCTCCTTCAGACCAAGGGGCCCAAGGAACAGCTGGTCTTTGTGGGGGACGGCATCAACGACGCCCCGGTCCTCTCCCGGGCGGACATCGGCGTGGCCATGGGGGCCATGGGCTCCGACGCGGCCATCGAGGCGGCGGACATCGTCCTCATGGACGACGATCTGAACAAGCTGCCGGTGGCGGTACGCATCGCCCGCAAGACGTTGCGTATCGTGCGGGAGAACATCGTCTTTGCCCTGGCGGTAAAATTCCTGGTGCTGATCCTGTCGGCATTGGGCGTGGCCAACATGTGGTGGGCCGTCTTTGCCGACGTGGGCGTGTCCGTCATCGCCATCCTGAATTCCATGCGCATGCTCAACGCCAAATAACCTACTTTTCTTGAAAGAAAAGTAGGCAAAAGAACTTTCTGCGAAGCTCCGCTTCGCCTCTGCGTTTTAAGGGACAGGTCTAAAACCTGTCCCTTT
>CASFKT010000210.1 GCA_949295195.1 uncultured bacterium
GGCCGTCCCAGGCCGGGTCCGCCTCCACCCCCACCAGGGCGGGGATGCCCATGGTCCGGGCCAGGATGGCGGTGTGGCTGTTGGTGGAGCCGCCCCGGGTGACAAAGCCCCGCAGCTTCCGCTTGTCCAGCTGCACCGTCTCGCTGGGGGACAGGTCGTCCGCCATCAGGATGAAGGGCTCATCCCAGTCCGGCTTCTCCTCCACTCCCGCCAGGACGGCCTGGAGCCGGTGGGCCACGTCCCGCACATCCGCCGCCCGGGCCTGCATGTAGGTGTCCTCCATGGCCGCAAAGGCGGCGGCAAAGTTCTCCCCCGTCACTTGGACCGCGTGCTCGGCGGTGCCCCCCTGGGTGCGGATGACGCTTCTCACCGCGTCCAGAAAGTCCTCGTCCTCCAGCATCATCTGGTGGATCTCAAAGATAGCGGCGTTGTCCTCCCCCACCTCCCCTACGGCGCTCTCATGGAGAACCCTCAGCTGGGCCTGGGCCCTGGCGCGGGCCTGTTCAAACCGCTCCAGCTCCTCCTCCGGGGTGAGGCCGGAGATGGACTGGGCCTGGACCTCCCATTTCTGAAACCAGCGGAGCCGGCCGATGGCAATTCCATCCCATATGGATTTCCCTGCGGCAGCTTTCACATCCGTCCACATCCTTTCCCGGGCGGCAAAATCGCCCTGCGGATTTTAGTCTCCGCAGGGCGCTTTCTTTTATGTGGGCCTCACTCACAGATTCTCCTGGAAAAACTTCTCCATGGCGGCGGCTGCCTCCTCCTCATCGGCCCCCTCCACGGTGACGGTCACCGTATTTCCCTGCTTGATTCCCATGCCCATCAGGGCCATGAGCTTGGTGGCGTGGCCGCGGCGGTCTTGCCGTCCTTCTCCACGGTGATGGAACTCTGGAAGCCTTTGGCCGCCTTCACCAGCAGGCCGGCGGGGCGGGCGTGGATGCCCACGGGATCGGTGATGGTGTACTGGAACTGTTTCATGGTAAGCACTCCTTCTATTTTTGAACTTTTTAGTAAGATTGTATGCCGCGCAGGGCCATGTTCGCTCCCTTAGGCCATGTTTGAAAAATGTCAACATACCCGAACAGCGAGTCTTTTTCCGTCATACCGCGTTGATTTTCCTTGCAATACACAAAGCATTGCTGCGTCAAATCGCCTTGTCTGGCGGAAAAATCCTCCGCTGTTGGACACATTTCCAATTTTCAAACAAGGCCTAGGGCGGAATCGGCTTATGGACGGCGCAGTAAAATCATGGATTCATAAGGCCGCAGCTCCATCTCCGGCTCCGGCTTGGAGTCGGGGTAGTTGGCCAGCAGGACCTGGTATCCCTCCAGGTTCACCGGGCATCTCCAGGTACAGGGCTTTCGGTAGAAGTTGCTGACGCACAGCAGCTCCGTCCCCTCCCAGCTGCGCCGGTAGGCCAGCACCGAGGGGTTCTCCGGGTCCAGGGGGGCGAAATCCCCCTGGGAGATCACGTCGTGCTCCCTGCGCAGCTGAATCAGGGTCTTATAGTAGGAGAAGATGGAGTCCGGGTCGTCCACCTGGGCGGCGGCGTTGATCTTCTCACAGTTGGGGTTGACGCTGATCCACGGAGTTCCGCCGGTGAATCCGCCGTTTTCTGAGCCGTCCCACTGCATGGGGGTGCGGGCGTTGTCCCGGGAGTGGACCTTCAATGGGGGTGCGGGCGTTGTCCCGGGAGTGGACCTTCAAAATGTTGTACGCGCTCTCCCGGCTCATCCCTCTGTCCCGGAGAATCTGGAAGTGGTTCAAACTCTCCACGTCCCGGTACTGGGACAGATCGGTAAATCCGGCGTTGGTCATGCCAATCTCCTCCCCCTGGTAGAGATAGGGGGTGCCCCGCAGGCAGTGGATCACCCCGGCCAACATCTTGGCCGACTGCTTCCAGTACTCCCCCTCATCCCCGAAGCGGGAGACCACCCGGGGCTGGTCGTGGTTGCACCAGAACACCGCATTCCAGGCGTTGTGCTCCGCCATCCCCTGCTGCCAGGAGAACAGGATGTCCTTGAGCTTCTGGAAATCCGTGGGCACCAGCACCCATTTCTCGTTGCCCATAAAGTCCACCTTCAAGTGGTGAAAGGAGAACACCATGTTCAGCTCATGGCTGTCCGCCCCGGCGTACTGGAAGCAGTTCTCCATGGAGGTGGAGGACATCTCCCCCACGGTGATGATCCCCGGGTCCTGGCCGAAGGTGGCTTGGTTTAGTTCCTTCAGGTACTGGTGGATCTTGGGGCCGTCGGTGTAGAACCGGCGGCCGTCCCCCTGGCGGTCGTCCTCAAAGGAGGCCTTACTGATCAGGTTGATCACATCGAAGCGGAAACCCCTGACCCCCTTGCCCATCCAGAAGCGGACCACATCCTGGACCTCTCTCCGGACCTCCGGGTTGTTCCAGTTCAGGTCCGCCTGGGTCTTGTCAAAGAGATGGAGGTAGTATTCGTCAAACTCCGGGACGTATTCCCAGGCGCTGCCGCCGAACTTACTCTCCCAGTTGGTGGGCGGGGCGCCCTCCGGCCTGCCCTTCTTCCAGATATAGTAGTCCTTATATTTTGGGTCCCCGGCCAGGGCTTTTTGGAACCACTCGTGCTGGGTGGAGGTGTGGTTGAACACCATATCCAGCATCAGGCCGATGCCCCGCCGCTCCGCCTGGCGGGAGAGCTCCTCAAAGTCGGCCATGGTGCCGTACCGGGGGTCGATGTTCCGGTAGTCGGCCACGTCATAGCCGTTGTCGTTCTGGGGGGATTCTGGGGGGACACAAAGAAGGGGGTCAGCCAGAGATAGTCCACGCCCAGCTCTTTCAGGTAGTCCAGCTTGGCGGTGACGCCCTTCAATTCTCCCAGTCCGTCCCCGTTGGTGTCCAGGAAGGACTTGGGGTAGATCTGATAGACGACGCTTTTCTTAAAATCCTGCATGGGAACAGCCTCCTCTTAGAAGCGAATGACCACGGTCTTGCCCGCCTGGGCGTCCACATTGGTCGTAAAAACAGGGGTGAGGTCGCCGGGGTCGGTGACCAGGAAGGCGGTGGTGGTGGGGTGGCCGGCGGCCTTGATCTTCTCCGGGTCGAAGGTGATGAGTTTATCCCCCAGGCGCACTCGGTCCCCCTCCTTCACATGGAGCTGGAAGCCGTCGCCGTTCATGGACACCGTGTCGATGCCCACGTGGATGAGCAGCTCCGCCCCGTTGTCCAGGGTGAGGCCTACCGCGTGGCGGCTGTCCTCAATGACAGAGCACACGGTGGCGTCGGCGGGGGCCACTACCACATTGCCGGTGGGCTCGATGCCCACCCCCTCCCCCAGGATACCCTGGGAGAACACCTGGTCGGGGATCTCCTCCATGGGGATGACCCGGCCGGACAGGGGGGCGGTGACGCCCTCCGCCCCAGCGGCGGGGGGCTCCGCCTGGGGCTGTTCCTCTGCGTCGGGGACGACGGAGGGGGCCGCAGGCTCCGCGGAAACCGCGCTCAGCCCCCGGTCGGCGGCGGACAGCTTCCGGCTGCCCACCAGGATGGTCAGGACAAAGGGCACCGCGACGGCTGCCAGCATGGCGATGAGGAAGTTCAGCCAGAACTGGGGCTTGATGGACAGAATCCCGGGCAGGCCGCCCACACCGATGGAGTAGGCCTCCACGCCGGTGCCGATGGAGATGACCGCCCCGCAGGCGGAGCCGATCATGCCGCACACCAGGGGGAACCCGTATTTCAGGTTGACGCCGAAGAGGGCGGGCTCGGTGACCCCCAGGTAGCAGGAGATACAGGCGGGGATGTTCACCTGCTGGGCCCGCTCATTCTTCTTTTGGAGCACGCTCATAGCCAGCACAGCGGAGCCCTGGGCGATGTTGGACAGGGCGATCATGGGCCACAGATTGGTGCCGCCGTACAGGTTCACCAGCTGGGAGTCAATGGCGTTGGTCATGTGGTGCAGGCCGGTCATAACGATGGGGGCGTACAGCAGGCCGAAGAGGGCCGCAAACAGCCAGCGCACATTGGAGGTGAGACCGGCATACACCACCGAGGCGATGGCGTCGCCGATCTGCCAGCCGATGGGACCCACGATGGTGTGGGCCACCAGGACCGCCGGCACCAGGGAGCAGAAGGGCACCACGATCATACTCACCACTTCGGGGCAGATTTTCTTAAAGAATTTCTCCAGGTACACCAGCACAAAGCCGGCCAGCATGGCGGCAATGACTTGGCCCTGATAGCCGATCATCTGGATCTGGATAAAGCCGAAATCCCACACAGGGATGTCCTCCACGGCGGTGGTGGCCACCGAGAAGCCGTTGAGCAGCTGGGGGGACACCAGAGTCAGCCCCAGGATGATGCCTAAAATCTGGGTGGTGCCCATCTTCTTGGTGATGGACCACACGATGCCCACGGGCAGCATGTGGAACACCGCCTCGCCAATGAGCCACAGGAAGCTGTACATGCCGGCCCAGAACTGGGACACATCCGCCAGGCTCTGGGTCCCGCCGCCCAGAAAGTTGATCTCACCGATGATGTTGCGGAATCCCAGGATCAAACCGCCGCAGATGAGGGCGGGGATGATGGGGGCGAAGATCTCACCCAGGGTGCCCATGATCCGCTGGATCAAGGACTGGTTCGTCTGGGCGGCCTCCTTCACCGCATCCTTGCTGACCCCCTCGATACCCGCGCAGGCGGTGAACTCATTGTAGAAGATGGCCACATCGTTGCCGATGATGACCTGAAACTGTCCGGCCTGGGTAAAGGTCCCCTTTACCGCCGGGATGGCCTCGATGGCCGCCGTGTCCGCCTTGCCCGGGTCCGCCAGCACGAACCGCATCCGGGTCATGCAGTGGGACACCGCCTGGATATTTTCCCTGCCTCCAATGGCCCGCAGAAGCGTCTGTACATCTGCCTGATACTTTGCCATGGGCGCCTTCCCTCCTGTTGGTTCCAATGTTTATCTTAGGTTTCCCTCGTTTTTTGGAGAAATCCCGTCTCTGTGCACCACAAATCATAGTATACTTGTTTAAACAAGTCAATGCACCATTTTCATAAAACTGGAATCTGTTTTTTGTTCAAATTCACCCAGCCGCTTGTCCTTGACTTTTCCAGGCCGGGAGTGGTAATCTGGTACCGCATCAAATAAGTTGTTTAAACAGGGAGGCTCCCTATGCCCCGGCAGAAATACGAACAGATCTATTCCACCCTGAAAGCGCAGATTGAGGCCGGAGACTACCCGGTGGGCGGCCTGCTCCCCTCGGAAAATGTGCTCGTCGGTGAGTTTCAGTGCTCCCGGAATACGGTGCGCCGGGCCCTGGCCAACCTGGTGCGGGACGGCTATGTGCAGACCCGGCAGGGCTGGGGGGTGTGCAACATCTACCAGCCCATTGAGACCTCCGCCTACACCATGGGCACCATCGAATCCTTCGCGGAGACCGCCCGCCGCACCGGCCAGAACAGCGCCACCCGGGTGGTGCTGTTCACCACCTGCACCGCCGACGAGGCCCTGTCCCGCCGCACCGGCTTTCCCCCGGGCACCGAACTTTTCTACCTCCAGCGGGTCCACGACCTGGACGGCGTGCCCCGTATCTTCAACCACAACTACTTTCGCCGGGACTGCATGCCCGGCCTGACAAAGGAGATCGCCCAGGGCTCCATCTACCGCTATCTGGAGCAGGAGATCCATATGTCCATCGTCACCAGCAAACGCACCATCACCGTGGAGATGGCGGACGAGCTGGACCGGACGTGGCTGACCCTGGACGGCTTCAACTGTCTGGCGGTGGTGAGCAGCCAGACCTACAACAGCGACGGGGTCATGTTCGAGTACACCCAGTCCCGCCACCACCCCAGCATCTTCCGCTTCCAGGACAACGCGGTGCGCACGGCCGCACGGCCGCCGGCGGAACCAGGTTCTGTCGGGGAAATGTTCTGACTGGGCCGGCTCTTTATAGTGTGTCTGGGCTGGGCATAATAATACCCCTGAGCGCCGTGCGGCGCTCAGGGGATATTTTTGATTGCGTCTTCGGATGTCGTGTCTGGTCAGCAGCAACCGCCGCAGCCGTTGTTGCAGCCGCAGCCATTGCCGCAGCCGTTTCCGCCCCAGCTGTTCCCGCCGCAGCAGCAGCACAGAATGATAATCAGGACGATGATCCACAGGCAGCCTCCGCCGCCAAAGCCGTTATTGCAGCACCCCATTGATGAAGTACCTCCCGTTATGAAGTCTGAGACGGCTCTCCGCCGTGCT
>CASFKT010000211.1 GCA_949295195.1 uncultured bacterium
GGTCCAGAGCCACCCGCCGATTTGGCAGACTCCCACAGCCAGCACAACGCCCAGGGTGATCTGGCTGGCCCGCCACAGGTACCCCAGCCAGGGCTTGTGGAGCTTGGCCAGCTCCCTCCCGATCTCCTCCGGGTCGCCCATGCCGGACAGGGCCATCTGGGTGGCCTCCCATGCGGACAGGTCCGGGAAGATGCGCTGTAAATCCTGAATTTTGTCGTCCAGGTGGCCGTCCAGCTCGGCCCGGACCGCCTTCCGGTCGGGGCCGAATTGAATCCCCTCCGTGGCCTTGTCCAGCCACTGGGCCACGGGGTGCTTGCCGCTCTCCATACGCTCTCTCCCTTCCTTACAGATTGCCGCCGGACACGTCCTTGGCCGCCAGCTCCGCCCGGCCCAGTTCCCCGCCGGCCTGGTCAAAAAAGACCACAGTGATGTGACAGCGGATTGGCATGTTTTGCGGCAGATAGTACCCCTGGTAGAGTTTCCAGTCCACCGCCGCCAACAGGGCGGTCTCCTGGATGCTCTCATCCTGCAGGCTCCTGGGGAGCTCCGGGTCCCAGACCTGGAACCGGAAGGCAAAGGCCCCCTCCCCCAGAGGCTCCCCCTCCATCTGGTAGGTGTGTTCCCAGTAGGCGGGGGTCTTTCCCATCCAGTCCTGCTCCCGCTGGGCGCAGGTGAACCAGGGGCTGGTGTACCAGCAGGAGATGTCCATGGTCAGCCGGGCGGAGGCTGTTCCCTCCGGCGCGCCCGCCGCGGCAAAGGCCACCTCACTGTTCTGCAGAGTGAACATGGGCTGGGGGGCCACCGCCGGGTCCTCCGGACCGGTCCGGGACCACAGGTAAAACTGGTTTCCTCCGCCCAGATCCCCGAACACCAGCCAGCGGTCGTTGAGCCCCAGGGCCCAGGGCCCCCACCACGCTGTCTCCAACACCCCCTGAAACTGGGAGTGGGGGGTAAAGAAGCTCTCCCGCTCGATCCGCCGCAGGGCCCCCTCCGCCGTAAGGGACGGCGCGCCCTGGAGCAGCCAGATCAAGATGCCGGCCAGGAGAGTGATCAGCAGGTTGCGCCCGATACGCCCCCGGCGGGACAGGCTCTTCTTTTTCCTCACGGTGCTCCCTCCTCCCGCTCCAGCAGAATGGTGATGGGCTCCTCATCAAAGTCCAGGATCAGACGCACCCACTGGGCCTCCCGGGGCACGTTCCACACCCGGCACCGCCCCGTCCAGCCCAGGCCGGAGCGCTCCCAGGTTGTGGCGGGCACATATCGGTAGGTCTCGGCCACATAGATGGCCATGTCCAGGTCCGCGTGGGAAAAATAGACATTCCCCAGATTATCCTCCGCCCGCCAGTACAGGTGGCTGGTGGGCTCCTCCCACACCAGAGGGCTGAAGGCCGTCCAGGTGAGCGCCAGCTCTCCTACGTCGTGTCCTTCTTCCATCTGTAAGACCCCCTCCACCTGGAGGGTGTAGCTGCCCGCCTGGACGGGCCCCTGGCTGGAGAAGGGGATCTCCGCCTCATAGATCCAGAGGGGCTCCTCCGTCTCCGTCTCTCTTGGGTTCAGCCAGCTCCAGGCCAGGGGGACGGCCACCGCCACAAGCCATATCAGAGCGCCCCCCGCCAGCACCTGACTGGCCCGCCATAAGTACCCCAGCCAGGGCTTGTGAATTTTGGCCAGCTCCCGGCCCACCTCCTCCGGGTCGCCCATCTCGGCGGCGGCCCGCTCCCGGGCCTCCGTCTCGGTCAGGTCGGGAAAGATGCGCTGAAAGTCCAGGGCCTTGTCCTCCAGGTGCTCCTCCAGCTCCGCCCGCACCGCCTTCCGGTCGGGGCCGAAGCGGATACCCGCCGTGGCTCTGTCCAGCCACTGTCCGGCGGGGTTTGAAGTTTTGTTGTGTTCCACGGCGCAAGCCTCCTCTCCTTCCCAGCGGGGCCCGGCCCGCCCGGTCTATGGGGAAAACGTGTAGCCATATTTAATTGGGTAAAACGTGGAGGTATGAGTTTCCTCCAGGCCGCTGTCGGGCAGATTCCCCGACTGCTCCCACAGCAGACTCCCGTCCTCCCGGTACAGCTCCAGGGTGTAGGGCAGTCCCTCCAGGCTCCGGCCGCCGTACCGGACTGGCCGTCCGGCGGTATAGTCCGCGCTGAGTTCCCCCGCGATGGGGTAGCGGAACATCCACACGCCCTCCGCCATTTTCTCCCCCTGGGCGGTCTCCACCGGCTCTATCAGATTCTCGATCCGCCCGGTGATGGTGAGCTCGGCCTCCGCCGCCTCCTCCGGCACCTGGAGGAAGAACAGGACGTTATCCGTGTCCATCTCATTCCGGTGCAGCGGCTGAGACAGGGGAATGGGGGTGGGCCCCTCCCACACCGGCCAGGCCTCCATGGTACTCACATGGGAGCGCATGGGCTCATCGAGATACCCCACGCTGTACTGGTCCCCGCTGCGCCCAATGACGATGTGCCGGGGCTCGCCGGAGCCGGTCGTCTTCACCGGGAACGGATTCTCCCAGAGGTACACGATCTGGCTGCGGGGAACCAGCGACCGGTCCTCCAGCTGCCGGAACCTCAGCTCCGGGGTGGGCATGGGACAGCCCAGCAGTCCCCAGAGTGGGACGGCGCACAAAACCGCCGCCGCCAAATTTCGGAGGATTCGGAACCCCCGGGTGCGTGTCTTTTTCATTCCGTGCCGCCTCCCTCATCCAGTTCCAGCGTCATGGAGAACAGGCGCTCCGCGCCGAACCAGTAGTCCAGCCGCACCCACTCCGCCGCCGGGTCCACGTTCTGGACCCGGAGCTGGATTCCGTCGTGGAACAGGCCGCCGCCCGTCCAGCCGGTTCCGTCAAAGAAGCGGGCGTCCCGGTCCTCCGTTTCCGTAGGGTTGTAGGAGTACTGGTTCCCCAGGCTGTCGGTCACCGTGAACTGGTCCCAGCGCAAATCCCCCAGCACCCAAAATTTGGGGGACTCCACCCGAAAGTAGCAGTACAGCGCCAATCCGCCCCTGGACTGCCACTCCTGCCACAGGGCGGCCCGGCGCAGGCGGACGGTGCTCCCCGCTATCTGGACCGCGGGGCCGTCCTCCCACACCTGAAGCTGGTCCGGGTGGCCGGAGGGCAGATAGGTCTCCCGGGGCGTGAGCCCGTTTCCAAACATGTTGTAGCGCTCCACAGCCTCATTGGTCATGGGCAGGCCGTCCACATCCCACAGTTCCAAAAAGACCTGACCGTCGTCCACCGAGAAGTCGCTGTAAAAAACCATCCCGCTCCACAGCAGGGAGAGGCAGACCAGCCCCAGCACGACCTGGCTCACCCGCCACAGGTACCCAAGCCAGGGCCGGTGGAGCCTGGCCAGCTCCCTTCCAATCTCCATCGGGTCGCCCATCTCTGAGACCGCCCGCTCCCAGGCCTCCTCCTCGGTCAGCTCCGGGAAGATGCGCCGCAGGTCCATGGCCTTGTCCTCCAGGTGCTCCTCCAGCTCCGCCCGCACCGCCTTCCGGTCCGGCTTGAAGCGGATGCCCGCCGTGGCCTTGTACAGCCACTCGATCACCGG
>CASFKT010000212.1 GCA_949295195.1 uncultured bacterium
CCCCAAAACTGCCGGGAGTACGCCAAGACCCTGGTGGAGCTGGGGGCGGGAAAACAGATCTGGGACGCCCCCCTGGCCTTCGGGGAGAGCGACGGGGCGGCCCGGGTGAAGGCCGCCGTGACCTGGAAGAAGCAGACTATCTACGTGCAGGAGGCCTGGAAACAGAAAAATTTCTGGCTCCGGCTGCCCAGCTTCCTCGTGTTTCTTCTGCTCCTGCTGTTTTTCGTGGGCGGCCCCTCCAATGTGGTCCTCCCGGCGGACCTGGATCTCCAGATCACGGAGCAGTTCGGCGGCAGGGAGGCCTTTGTCCGGCAGGACCAGCAGCTCCGGCAGGCGGAGGGCCAGTTTCCCCAGGATGTGACCATCCAACAGGGGTGGCGGCAGATCGACTCGGATTTCTTCTTTCGCATGGTCTACCAGCTGTCCGACGGCCGCTGGGGGGAGTCCAACTGGTTCGCCTACCGGGACGGCCCCTGGGAGCCCATGGGCTGGGACTGGCTCTCCGGCCCGCCGGACCTCGCCGGATATACGGCGTATTACCCGTAACCGGGCAGGGACAGACACCTCACCGTTGATTTCTGACCCCGTACCGCCAGCTTGCTGAACCGCCCGACTCCGCAAGCTGGCTTTTCATATTGCACGCCATAGAAAAAACGCCTCCGAGGGGACTTCCCCTCGGAGGCTTATATATTCTCATTCATGCTCTCAGGCAGACTGCCTCAGTCCTCCACCGCCAGGCGGTAGAGCTCATTCCGGGACAGCCCCAGCTCCTTGGCTGCCCGCTTCACCGCGTCCCGCAGGGACAGCCCCTCCTCCTCCCGGAGTACCCGGACCCGATCCAGGCCGTCCTCCAGGGTGACCTCCGGCTCCTCCCGGGGCTCCGCCCCCCGGACCACCAGCACGAACTCCCCCTTGGGGGGCTCGGTCTGGTAGCGCTCCGCCGCCTCCCCCAGGGTGGTACGGATGATCTCCTCGTGGAGCTTGGTCAGCTCCCGGCACAGGGAGACCGGCCGGTCCGTCCCGAAGGTCTCCGCCAGGTCGGACAGTGTGGCGGGCAGCTTGTGGGGGGCCTCGTAGAAAATCATGGTCCGCTCCTCCCCCCGGAGGGACTCCAGGTGGCGGCGGCGGTTCTTCTTGTTCATGGCCAGAAAGCCCTCAAAGGTGAAGCGCCCGGTGGGCTGGCCCGAGGCGGCCAGGGCGGCCACCAGGGCGCAGGGCCCGGGGATGGACACCACCTCCACCCCCGCCTGGGCGCACAGGGCCACCAATTCCTCCCCGGGGTCGGAGATGGCCGGGGTACCCGCGTCGGTAACCAGGGCGCAGCTCTCCCCCGCCAGCAGGCGCTCCAGGATGGCCGGGCCGCTGGTGGAGGTGTTGTGGCGGTAGTAGGACACCATGGGCTTTTTGATCCCCAGGTGGTTGAGCAGCTTTACCGACACCCGGGTGTCCTCGGCGGCAATGAAGTCCGCCTGGGCCAGGGCCTCCGCCATGCGGGGGGAGATGTCCCCCAGGTTGCCGATGGGGGTGGGAACCAGATATAATATGCCTGACATGGGCGGCCTCCTTTGGCGCAGTTGTTGAAAAGTCATTTCCCTTTACAGAGTCTTCCAGTACCGGACGGGCAAGACCTCCAGTCCCGGCCGCCCCTGCCGCACCGCCTCCACCAGGGCCAGGCGGGGCGGACAGTCCGGCCGGTGGGCGGCAAATTGCAGCCGCTTGGGCTCCAAGCCGCTCCCCTCCAGGGCGGCAAACAGACCGGCCAGCCGCTCCGGGCGGAAGCACAGGGCAAATCTCCCCCCGTTCCTAAGGAGCCGGGCCGCCGCCCGGCACAGGGGGGCCAGCCCATCCCCCTCCCCCTCCATGCGGGCGGGGCCGCCGTCTCCGCCGGAGCCGCGGGCGTAGTAGGGCGGGTTGGAGATTACCAGATCAAAGGAGCCCGGGGCGAAGGGGACCGCCCTCCAGTCCCCCGTCCAGATCTCCCCGGACAGGCCGTTTCGGGCCAGGTTGTCCCGGGCCGCCTGGGCGGCGGCGGGGTCCCGGTCCACCCCGGACAGCCGGAGCTCCTCCTCCCGCCCCGCCAGGAGCAGCAGGAGACAGCCGCTCCCCGTCCCCAGGTCGCACACTCTCCAGCCCCGCTTCACGGTGGCAAAGCCCCCCAGGGCCAGGGCGTCCTCCCCCAGGGGAAACACCCCCTCCGGCTGACACAGGGTATAGGGCCCCAGCTGTTCCGGCCCCCTCACGGGGTGCTCCCCATCTCTTGGAGCAGCCGCACCAGATGCCGGGTGATCCGCCCTGTCAGGCCCCAGACGGCGCGGCCCTCCCAGGGGTAGACGGGCACGTTCTCGCCCCCCGGCTGCCACCGGTAGTCCCGGGGGATGCCGATGAGCTCATAGGGGAAATTGCCGTCGGTGCTGGGCAGGAGGGTGTAGTTGTACTCCAGGGGCGGGTGGGTCATCAGATGCCGGAGGGGGATCCGGAAGGTCTCCCCCACCTCGGCGGGGTTGGGGGCCATGCGGTCCACCGCCTCCCGGTCCACCCTGGCCAGAATGGGGTACATGATAAAGTTGGCCCGGTGGGCGATAAAGTCCAGCCGCCCCAGGATCTGAATGCTTTTTGGGGGAATCCCCAGCTCCTCCCAGGTCTCCCGCAGGGCGCACTCCTCCGGGGACTCGGAGCCCTCCATCTTCCCGCCGGGGAAACACACCTCCCCCGGCTGGCGGCGGAGGCTCCCCGCCCGCACCTCATAGAGAAGGGCGGGCCCCTCCTCCCCCTCCACCAGGGGGACCAGGACGGCATATTTTCCGGTGGCGTCCATCAGGCCGGGGGTCCGGGCCCGGAGATTCTGTTCCAAAGTTGTCCAATCCATCGCTACAGCACCACGTTGATCATCAGCAGGGAGTAGACCAGAAACACCGCCAGCCACAGGGCCACAAAGTACACCAGCTCCCTGGGCCGAAGGGCAAAGAGCAGGCCGAAAAAAACGGTCAGCGCCCCCGTGGCCCCCAGGGCCATCTCCTTGTCCACCAGGGCGGCCGTCTGTCCCTCCTGAACCGCCTGGAGGGCCACCTGTTCGGGGAGCATCGCCGCTCCGCCGGCCAGTCCGAACAGCGTCAGTATTCCGGCGGCATACAAAATCCAATTCCGGTTCTTCTGCGTCCAGTCCCTCCACTTGGAAAAGAGCTCCTTTTTCTGCTGCGCCACAGGGCACCCCTCCTTGGTCACCGTATCTGTGCCCGGCCGGCGCCGGACATATAGGGAGGAGCAGGCGGCCGGGCCGCCCGCTCCTGATTCTCACATCTTTTCCGGCGCAGACACACCCAGCAGCCCCATGCCGTTGGAGAGCACCGCGCGCACCGTGTCCGCCAGCTTCAGCCGTGCGGAGAGCACCGCAGGCTCCTCCCCCTTGATGCGGCAGGAGTTGTAGAAGCGGTGGAAGTCCCCGGCCAGGGACACCAGATACCGGTTGATCCGGCTGGGGTCATAGTCCCGGGCGGCCAGATGGATCTCCTCGGGATACTGGGCCAG
>CASFKT010000213.1 GCA_949295195.1 uncultured bacterium
CAGCGCCGCCTTGGGGCCCACCCCGGACACGGAGGTGAGCTGCTGGAACAGGTTCAGCTCCTCCTGGGTGGCGAAGCCGAACAGGTCCACCCCGTCCTGGCGGACGCTCAGATAGGTGAAGAGCTTCCCCTTCTCCCCCTTTTTCAGGGCGGACAGAGTATAGCTGGTGGTGCGGCAGGCGTAGCCCACCCCGTTACAGTCGATGACGGCCAGATAGGGCTCCACGTGGGCCACCGTGCCGGAGAGATAGTAGAACATGAAACAAACCCCTTTTTGGTTGAGAGTGGAGAGTGAAGAGTTGAGAGTGGAGAGAAGCGTTCAGGCAACTGGAGCGTTTTTATGAAGAGCGGGATCTCCACTCTTCACTCTCAACTCTCCACTCTGACATGCGCCTTCAGCGCGTATCATACCGGCTTGGATCAAAGGCCCGCTCGGTGTTCAGCAGGCTGGTGGCCGACCGGCCGTGGCAGATGGCGATAGCCAGGGCGTCGGCGGCGTCGTCGGGCCGGGGAATCTGCTTCATGCCCAGCAGCCGCTGGGTCATGAGCATCACCTGCCGCTTGTCCGCGCCCCCGTAGTGTCCGCGCCCCCGTAGCCCACCACCGCCTGCTTCACCTGCATGGGGGTGTACTCGAAGATGGGAACCCCCAGCTTCTCCGCCGCCAGGAGGATAACCCCCCGGCCGTGGGCCACGGCGATGCCGGTGGTGATGTTTTTGGTGAAGAAAAGCTCCTCCACCGCCATCTCGTCCGGGTGAAAGGTGCGGATCAGCTCCTCCATGTCGTTGGAGATCTGCAAAAGCCGGTTGGACAGGGGGATGCCCGGCGGGGTGGTGATCACCCCGTACTGGATCAAGGTATTCTTCTGCCGCTCCGCCCGGATGACCCCAAAGCCGATGGTGGCCACCCCGGGGTCGATGCCCAATACGATCATGCCGACCTCCCTGCAAGTCTCTGCACACAAGAAATCAGTTTATTGTATCACACTTTTCCGGGCTTGGGAAGCCTGGGAAATGCTTCTGATCTGTGGTAGGATAGGAGCAGCAGACCTATATTTCCGAAAGTAAGGTGAGATCTATGGATTTATCCTCCGCTCCCCTGGAGCTGCTCCCCTTGGAGGGCCTGCGGCTGGGGGAGCAGCTCCTCCCCCTCTCCGCCTCCAAGGAACAGGTTGAGGCCCTGCTGGGCCCGGCGGAGGAGTTCCAAGGAGACCAGTGGTACTACGCCGAAAGCGAGCTGCGCCTGGACTTTGACCAGTCGGGCCGGTTGGAATTTATCGAATTTTTAGGGGGCCTGGAGGGTACGCTCCAGCCCGCCATCTACGGCCTGTCCGCCTTCCAGACCGGGGCCGACGAGCTGATTGAGGAGCTCACCCGGCGCAACAACGGCCCGGTGGACGACCACGAGCAGGGCTACTCCTACGCCTTCTTAAATATCAGCGTGGGGGTCTACCGCTCCATCCTCCCCCAGGACGTCCAGGAGCTGATCGCCGAGATGGAGGAGAACGGGATCCCCACCCGCGGCAACCCGGACGTGGAGCGGGACCGGCGCCGGGCGGAGCACTGGGAGACCATCGGCATCGGCCTTTCGGGCTATTACCAATAAAAACACCGAAAATCCAAGCTCTCCAGGCGGAACACGGGCAAATTAGACATTGACAACAGCTTTTCCATCGGGGATAATAACAGACATGGCACACAAATCCTGCCTGAAAAAGGAGTGCAGCATATGACAAAGGTAAATCAGAACTTCCTGAAGCTCCCCGGCAGCTACCTGTTTTCCGAGGTGGCCCGGCGGATCTCCGTCTACTCCGCCGCCCATCCGGAGGCCAAGATCATCAAGCTGTCCATCGGCGACGTGACCCGCCCCCTGGCCCCCGCGGTCATCGAGGCCATGCACCAGGCCGTCACCGAGATGGGCACCTTTGAGGGCTTCCACGGCTACGGCCCCGAGCAGGGCTACGACTTCCTGCGGGAGGCCATCGCCCAGCACGACTACGCCGCCCGGGGCGTGGATATGAAGCCTGAGGAGATTTTCGTCTCCGACGGCGCCAAGAGCGACTGCGGCAACATCGGCGACATCTTCGGGGTGGACAACGTGGTGGCCGTGTGCGACCCGGTGTACCCCGTGTACGTGGACACCAACGCCATGGCCGGCCGGGCGGGCGAGTACCAGGCCGAGCTGGGCCGCTGGTCCAAGCTGGTCTACATGCCCTGTGTGGAGGAGAACGGCTTTACCCCCCAGCCTCCCAAGGAGAAGGTGGACATTATCTACCTGTGCTTCCCCAACAACCCCACCGGCGCGGTGGCCACCAAGGAGCAGCTGAAGGTCTGGGTGGACTATGCCAACGCCAACGGCGCGGTCATCCTGTACGACTCCGCCTACGAGGCCTTCATCACTGAGGACAACATCCCTCACACCATCTATGAGGTGGAAGGCGCCCGCACCTGCGCCATCGAGTTCCGGTCCTACTCCAAGACCGCCGGCTTCACCGGCAACCGCTGCGCCTACACCGTGGTGCCCATGGAGCTGGAGCGGGACGGCGCCAAGCTCAACGCCCTGTGGAACCGCCGCCAGTGCACCAAGTTCAACGGCGTGCCCTACGTGGTCCAGCGGGGCGCGGCCGCCATCTACACCCCCGAGGGCAAGGAGCAGACCCGGGAGACCATCGCTTACTACCAGAACAACGCCAAGGTCATCCGGGAGGAGCTCACCGCCGCCGGTCTCACCTGCTTCGGCGGTGTGAACGCCCCCTACATCTGGCTGAAAACTCCCAACGGCATGGGCTCCTGGGAGTTCTTCGACCTGCTGCTGGATCAGGCCAACGTGGCCACCACCCCCGGCGCGGGCTTCGGTCCCAGCGGCGAGGGCTACATCCGCCTCACCGCCTTCGGCGACGCGGAGGCCACCCGCCAGGCCGTGGAGCGCATCAAGACTTCTCTGTAACCAAACATCGTCTCTGCCCAGCCGCCGGATGTTTCGGCGGCTGGATTTTTTCTGCCTCCGCAAGAAATTCGCAAGAATTTTTCGGGAAAATCACAAGCTCCCCATGGGAAAACCTTCAAACAAAAAACGCCTTGCTCTGGTAGGATTTTATCATCCAAGCAAGGCGTTTTGCCGTTTTAGGAGGTCTTTTCTATGAAACCCATGGATATTTTGGTGCTCTTCGGCGGGTGCTCCACCGAGTACGGGGTATCGCTGGAGTCCGCCCACGCCGTCCTCTCCCACATGGACCCGGAAAAATACTACCCCATCCCGGTGGGCATCACCCGGGAGGGGGCCTGGTATTGGTATCCCGGCCCCCTGGAGGCCATCCCCCAAGACCGGTGGCGGGAGAACCCGGCCTGCGTCCCCTGCACCCTGCGGCTGGACCGGGGAAACTGCGCTCTGCTGCCGTTGGATGGAAGTGGACAGGAGATTTCCTTTACAGCTGTTTTCCCGGTGCTCCACGGCAAGAATGGGGAGGACGGCACCGTCCAGGGACTCTTTGAGCTGGCGGGAGTGCCGATGATCGGCTGCGGTGCCCTGTCCAGCGCCCTGTGCATGGACAAGGTCCGCTCCCACCAGCTGGCCGCCCTGGCTGGCGCAGCCGTCCCAAAGGGGACGGTGGTCACCCGCCCCTATGACCCGGAGGCCCTGGCCGAGGCCGCCCGGTCCATCGGCTACCCCCTGTTCGTCAAGCCGGTGCGGGCGGGCTCCTCCTTCGGGGTGACCCGGCTGGAGGGGCCGGAGGGCCTCATCCCCGCCGTGGAGGAGGCCTTCCGCCATGACCGGGAGGTTTTGCTGGAGGAGGCCGTCCCCGGCTTTGAGGTGGGCTGCGCCGTGCTGGGCAATGAGGAGCTCACCGTGGGGCTGGTGGACGAGATCGAGCTGTCCGGCGGCTTCTTCACTTTTGAGGAGAAGTACACCCTGAAAACCTCCGCCATCCACTGCCCCGCCCGGATTTCCCAGGAAAAGGCGGCGGAGATTCAGGCGGCGGCCAAGGCCAT
>CASFKT010000214.1 GCA_949295195.1 uncultured bacterium
GCCGCCCACGCCCACAATCATAATATTCTTGGTTTCCATCTTGCCTTAACCCTCCTTGCCGGTGCTCTCAAAGGCCCCCACGGGGCACAGCTGCTCACACACGCCGCAGCCCACACACTGGGTGAAGTCCACGTGGGCCTTGCCCTCCTTCATGGAGATGGCGGGGCAGCCGATCTTCATGCAGCTCTTGCAGCCGATGCACTTGTCCTTGTTGACCGCCAGAGGCGCCTTGTGCTTGACGTACTTCAGCAGAGCGCAGGGACGGCGGGAGATGATGACCGAAGGCTCGTCAGCGGCCAGTTCCTCCTTCACCGCCTGGTCGCACTCCTTCAGGTTGTAGGGGTCCACCACCCGCACCCGGTTGAAGCCCATGGCCCGGCACAGGGACTCCAGGTCGATCTTGCCGGCGGGGTCCCCCTTGATGTTGTAGCCGGTGGTGGGGTTCTGCTGGTGGCCGGTCGTTGTAGGCGATGTTAGCCAGGCCGGTCATGCCCGAGTGCATGAAGGTGGAGTCGCCGATGACGGCCACCGTCTTGTGCTCGCTCTCGGCGCCCCGGGCCTTGTTGAAGCCGTGGAGGCCGCTGATGGAGCCGCCCATGCACAGGGTCATGTCCATGGCGGCCAGAGGGGCCACCGCCCCCAGGGTGTAGCAGCCGATGTCACCCATGACGGTGCACTTGTTCTTGTTCAGGGTGTAGAACAATCCCCGGTGGGGACAGCCGGCGCACATGACGGGGGGACGGGCGGGGATGGCGTCCTCCAGAGCCTTGCCGGTATGTACCGTGCCGCCCAGCTTGGCGGCCACCAGGTTCTGGGAGAACTCCCCCTCCATGGGGAGCACGTCCTTGCCCAGCACGTCCAGGCCGATCTCCCGGCAGAAGTCCTCCAGGAAGGGGTCCAGCTCCTCCACCACGGCAACCTTATCCACCGAGGCGGCAAGATCCAGAATCTTCTGCTTGGGCAGAGGCCACACCATGCCCAGCTTGAGCACGGGATAGCGGTCCCCAAAGACCTCCTTCACATACTGGTAGGAGGTGCTGGAGGTGATGATGCCCAGGGCGCGGTCGCTCCCCTCCTCCAGGCGGTTCAGGGGGCTGGTCTCGGCGTAGGCGGCCAGCTTGCGGGTGCGCTCCTCCACCACCGGGTGGCGGCGGATGGCGTTGCCGGGCATCATCACGTACTTGCCGATGTTCTTCTCATAGGGCTTCATGGGGGGCTCCACCCGGTCGCTGGTCTCCACCAGGGACTGGGAGTGGGCCACCCGGGTGCACATCTTGATGATGACGGGGGTGTCGAACTCCTCGGAGAGCTCATAGGCCAGCTTGGTGAAGGAGAGGGCCTCGGCGGAGTCGGAGGGCTCCAGCATGGGGATCTTGGAGGCCTTGGCGTAGTGGCGGGAGTCCTGCTCGTTCTGAGAGGAGTGCATGCCCGCGTCGTCGGCCACCACAATGATCATGCCCGCGTTCACCCCGGTGTAGGAGACGGTGAACAGCGGGTCGGCGGCCACGTTCAGGCCCACATGCTTCATGCCGCAGAAGGAGCGGCGGCCCGCCAGAGAGGCGCCGAAGGCGGTCTCCATGGCCACCTTCTCATTGGGGGCCCACTCGCAGTAGATGTCGTCAAATTTGGCGGCCTCTTCGGTGATCTCGGTACTGGGGGTGCCGGGATAGCTGGAGACCACACAGCATCCCGCCTCGTACAGTCCACGGGCAACGGCCGCGTTGCCCAGCATCAGTTGTTTCATATCGCGTTACTCCCTGCTTTCTTGCAAAAATTCTTTGGGGCGGCTCTATTTGGGTTGATCCAGCCCCTCCCGGATGATGATGTCCCGCATCACGCCCCCGGCGCCGTTCTCCAGCATGGAGCGGCGCACCCGGCTGATGGTGGCGCTGCTGGCCCCGGTTTTCTCCAGAATGTCCAGATAGACCAGGCCCTGCTGGAGATAGACCGCCACATCAAAGCGCTGCTCCATGGCCTGCAGCTCGGTGGGGGTGCAGAGATCTTCAAAAAACCGGCAGCACTCGTCCAGGTCCTTCAGCTTCAAGATGGTCTCGTAGAGCGCCAGACTGTGCTCCTTTCGTCCTGCCTTTGCCATATCGCGGCTCCTTTCTGCGGCCGGCCGGCGGTGCAGTCCGCCGGTCCGTCCATTCTTTCCTTATATTAACACAGTAAAGCGTTGAGGTAAACAGGAAATTTTCACTTTCTCCAATTTTTCACCGCCTTCCAGGGGGAATTTCTTCCCATGACCCAAGGCGGCGGCGGGGGCCGGCCGCAGGCTGTGCGGCGGAGTCCGGTGCAAAAATTACGGACAGACAGGGGGAAAAGAGAGAAATTTCCTTCTCCTGGGGCAAAAACTGTGGTATAATTATTCTGATATGATATGGCCCGCCGTGGGCCGCAATTTCCGAGGAAAGTGAGAGAGGAGACACCCCATGAATCCCATCTATGACATTGCCATCCTGGGCTGCGGCGAGGCGGGCATCTTTGCCGCCTATGAGCTGGCCCACCACCGCCCCGGCCTGAAGGTGCTGGCCCTGGACCAGGGCCGGGACATCTACCACCGCAGCTGCCCCATCGTGGCGGGCAAGGTGCGGGAGTGCATCCACTGCTCCGTGTGCGACACCATGTGCGGCTTCGGCGGCGCGGGGGCC
Source organism: uncultured bacterium (assembly GCA_949295195.1). Lineage (GTDB taxonomy): Bacteria > Bacillota > Clostridia > Oscillospirales > Oscillospiraceae > Lawsonibacter. The sequence goes on from CASFKT010000214.1 coordinate 2,652, forward strand.
TTTTCCGACGGCAAGTTCAATTTCACCACCCAGTTCGGCGGCTGGCTCACAGACTTTATGGACCCCCGTCAGGTGATGGAACTCATCGACTATGTGGACTCCATCAACGTGGCTCACGGGGCCACCCAGGAGGTGTTCTCCACCGAGAGCGCCGAGGCCAGGGCCCTGGCCCGGAAGGCCCTGGGCTTCGACCTGCACCTGCTCCAGGCCCGGTGCAAGCACCTGGGCACCGAGAACAATTTACGCATTCTCCAGAACATCTACGAGGGGCTGAAGGACAAGCTGGAGTTCCGTTTCAACACCGCCGTTCACCACATCGCCCAGGACGGGGAGGGCGGCTTCCGCCTCACCCTGGGCAGCGGCGAGGAGGTGGCCTGCAGGCGGCTTATCGCCGCCCCCGGCCGCTCCGGCGCCGAGTGGTTCTCCGAGCAGTGCAAGGGCCTGGGGCTGGAGCTCCTGAACAACCAGGTGGACATCGGCGTGCGGGTGGAGCTGCCCGCCTCCGTCTTTGAGCACATCACCGACGTGGTGTACGAGTCCAAGCTGGTCTACCGCACCCAGCAGTACGGCGACCAGGTGCGCACTTTCTGCATGAACCCCTACGGCCACGTGGTGGCCGAGAACGTGGAGGGCATCAACACGGTGAACGGTCACTCCTACGCCGACCCCAAGCTGCGCAGCGAGAACACCAACTTCGCCCTGCTGGTGTCCAACCGGTTCACCCAGCCCTTTAACGAGCCCTACCGCTATGGCAAGCACATCGCCTCCCTGAGCAACATGCTGGCCGGCGGCGTGCTGGTCCAGCGCTTCGGCGATCTGGTGAAGGGGGTGCGCACCAACGAGCACCGCCTAAGTAAATCCTTCACCCGGCCCACCCTCACCGCCGCCGTCCCCGGGGACCTGTCCCTGGCCCTGCCCAAGCGGCAGCTGGACGACATCATCGAGATGATCTACGTCCTGGACAAGATCGCCCCGGGCACCGCCAACCACGACACCCTGCTCTACGGCGCGGAGGTGAAGTTCTACTCCGCCCGCCTTCAGCTCAGCGAGGAGCTGGAGACCGCCATCCCCAACTTCTTCGCCGCCGGCGACGGCGCCGGCGTCACCCGCGGCCTGGCCCAGGCGGGGGCCTCCGGGGTGCAGGCGG
>CASFKT010000215.1 GCA_949295195.1 uncultured bacterium
CTGGCCCACATCCGCAACAAGGAGATCGGCTTTATCTTCCAGGGCTACAACCTGATCCCCGCCCTTACCGCCTACGAGAACGTGGAGCTCCCTCTCATCTATCAGGGGGTGTCCATCTTCCAGCGGGAGGAGCGGGTGATGGAGGCCCTGAAGAAGGTGGGCATGGACTCCCGCCGGAGGCACAAGCCCGCCGAGATGTCCGGCGGCCAGCAGCAGCGGGTGGCCATCGCCCGAGCCATCGCCACCCACCCACCCATCATCATGGCCGACGAGCCCACCGGCGCGCTGGACTCCAAGACGGGCAAACATGTGCTGGAGATCCTCCACACCCTGAACCAGGAGGGCTCTACCATCATTCTCATCACCCACGACAACGGCATCGCCGCCACCGCCCACCGGGTGGTCCGCATCTCCGACGGCCGCATCGTGGCCGACGGCGCCCGAGAGGAGGTGGGTCTATGAAGCTGGGCCAGGCATTCAAAATGGCTGCCAAGTCTATCTTTTCCAACATCGGGCGCTCGGTCCTCACCATGCTGGGCATCATCATCGGCCTGGCGGCGGTGATCATTCTGGTGTCCTACGCCCAGGGGCAGAACGCCGCCATGCGGGCCTACTATGAGAGCATGGGCACCAATACGGTCGAGGTCTACGCCTATACCTGGGATTCCTCCCTGGATGTATCCAAGTCCCTGTACAACTACTGTCTGGGCCTGGATAATCTGGTGGCGGGCGTCACCCCCAACGGACAGGTCAGCAGCAGCCCCAAAATCTCCTACGGCTCCAAGACCCTGCCCACCGACGACTACCAGACCGCCACCACCCTCTATCTGGGCAACGACCAGTACGGCCTGTGCAACGACTACTGGGCTCCGCCTCGGCAGAGGAGCTGTTCTCCTTCGCCGACCCCCTGGACAAGACCATCACCATCAACGGCCTGCCTTTCCGGGTGGTGGGGGTCTATGAGAGCAAATCCAAAGGGGTAAGCGTGGGGACCAAGGAGGAGGACCAGTACCTGCTGGACGAGATCAAGCGCAAAGACCGGATGATCCTCATCCCCTATACCATGACCCGCTACTTTAACAACAACCAGGCCATAGACCAATTCGTGGTCAAGGTCAAAAGCTCGGACGCCATCGCTCCCACAGTTACCAGCCTGAACGGCTTTCTCTCCGGACTCATCGGCGACCAGAACGGAAGCTACGGCGTCACCTCCCCCCAGACTTACCAAAAAGAGCAGAACCAGGCCGACGCCATGCAGCAGCGGTTCCTGGGCGGCATCGCCGCCATCTCCCTGCTGGTGGGCGGCATCGGCATCATGAACATCATGCTGGTCACCGTCACCGAGCGCACCCGGGAGATCGGCATCCGCAAGGCCATCGGCGCCGAGCGGAGAAGCATCATTGTCCAATTTTTGATTGAAGCAGCCATGATCTGCGGCATCGGCGGAATATTCGGCATTGTCGTAGGCTATATCGGGACTCTGATTGTGGGCAAGCTGTCCTTCAATATGATCCTGATTCCCAGCCCAGGGGTGACCCTGGGGGCGGCCGCCATCTCGGTGGCACTGGGCATTATCTTCGGCATGTACCCCGCCATCAAGGCCTCCGGCCTCCAGCCGGTGGTGGCCCTGCGGGCAGATTAACGCTGTAAGGGAGAATATATCTATGAGAAAACAACATCGAATGATCCACGCCCTGCTGGCGGCCGCCCTGGCCGCCGGGCTGGTGATCCCCCTCCCGGCGGGAGCGGCCGGGGCCTCCTCCTTTCAGGATGTGAGGGACCCTGCCACGGCGGTGAACGCCGATATCCTGCGTCTGATGGGGGTGGTCTCCGGCACAGGGGGCAACACCTTCTGCCCCAATGACAAGCTGACCCGGGCTCAGTTCTGCACCATGGCGGTCAACTTCATGGGGCTGGGGGACCAGGTGGTCCTCCACTCCACCCGCACCATCTTCACCGACGTGCCCTCCAGCCACTGGGCCAGGGGATACATCAATCTGGCCGCCTCCACCATGGTGGACCCGGGCTCCGGGTCCAGCTCGGGGGACTCCTTTTCCGATGAGGGAACCGCCCCCTCCCCCGGCACCCCTCTGATTGCCGGGGTGGGCGACGGCCGCTTCCTGCCTGAGCAGGAGCTCTCCTTCGCCCAGGCGGTGACCATCCTCATCCGGGTGCTGGGCTACTCCAGCGACAAGGTTGGGGCAGTGTGGCCGGACGGCTACCTGAACCTGGCAGAGTCCATTGGCCTCACCGACGGGATCAGCGCCAAAGCGGAGGACACCCTCACCCGGGCCCAGGCCGCCCAGCTGTTTGTCAACGCCCTCTCCTGCAAAACCGGAGAAGGGAAGGACTACTACACCACCCTGGGCAGCGAGTCCAAGCGGGACACCGTCCTGCTGGCGGTCAACACCCAGACCGACGACGGCTCCGCCATGGGCGCGGTGCGCACCTCTGAGGGCACCTACCTCCCCGACGCGGAGGACGTGGCCCCCACCGCCCTGGTGGGCCGCCGGGGCGTGCTGGTCCTCAACGACCAGAGCGAGATCGTCACCTTTGTTCCCGACAACAGCACCTCGGTGACCATCTCCCTGCTGGACAACGCGGAGCCCAGCTACCTCACCGCCATGGGCGGCATCCGGTACACCATTGCCGGGGATACCCCCATCTACACCTCCGGCTCCAGCGAGGGGAAGCCCTACTCGGAGGGCTACATGACCCTCACCGCCGGCAGCCGCCTGACCTTGTTCACCCTGCGGGGCAAGGTGACCGCCATCTACGCGGCCACCACCGCAACCGCGGCGAACGCGGACGCAGTAGTGGTCATGGACCGGGTGAACGCCGCCGACTTCCACCGGCTCACCGGCGGGGCCACAGGCTGCACGGTTCTGAAGAACCAGAGGGAGATCAGCCTGTCCCAGATCCAGCCCTATGATGTGGTCACCTATGACAGCATGTTCAACACCCTGCTGGTGTCCGACCTGCGCCTCACCTGCCGGTATGAAAATCCGGCCCCCAGCCCCAAGGCCCCCACTTCCATTACGCTTCTGGAGCACACCTTCCCGGTGCTGGAGAGCGCCTGGAACTTCACCGACCAGGTGTCGGTGGGCCAGCAGGTGTCCCTGCTGATGACGGTGGACGGCCAGGTGGCCGCCATTCTGCCCTCCAACGCTAAGACCCGCTCCACTGCGATGGGATATGTCACCAGTGAGACCACCGTGGACCTGTTCCTGCCCAACGGCGCTACGCTGGAGCTGAAAGGCTCGGAGAGCAAGCTGAAAAACCTGAACCTGGTGTGCACCATCACTTCCACCGGCGAGCACGTGCTCGGCGCCGCCCGCTTCTCCGGCAAGTGGTCCCCCGGCGATTTCAATCCCGAGGCCATGACGGTAGGCGAATATCCGGTCGCCCCCGGCGTGCGGATCTATGAACAGTTCCGGGACGGCGCCCAGGTGGCGGTCCCCCTGTCCAGCCTGGACCACGGCCCCATCCCCCAGAACCAGATCACCGGCGTGCACATGAACAGCTCCGATATTGTGGACGTGATCATCCTCAACAACGCCACCGGCGACGCCTACACCTACGGCCGCATGGTGGGAGACACCACCGTCACAACCGAGACCGTGGTGAACGACGACGGCACCGTATCCGAGGTGGAAAAATACAAGACCACCTGGTCTCTGGAGAATCGAAGCGTCCTTAAATTCAGCGAGAATGCCGGTTATGCGGGACGGACCGGCGACTTTGTGGGCGCGGTGGCCGGAAAGAACGGTCTGATCGTCAGCATCGCCCGGCTCACTGAGTACAGCGTCTCCCCCTCCGACTTTTTCGAACGGAATGGCCGCTACTATGTCACCATCAAGGGCCGCACCTACCCGGTGGCCAACCGTGTGGAGTGCTACAAGACAGCCACCAAGAGTTGGTTCGATCAGGAGGACGGCATGGACCGCCTGCGGGCCTGCCTGGCCTTCTCCAGCAAGCTGACGGTCTACATCGACCCCGTCGGCTACAAGGTCCGCATCGTTACCGCAGATTGACCCCAGCGTTTTCAAGGGCGCGGCTCCGGCCGCGCCCTCAGGCTGTCAAAAAAGTCCAAAGACTTTTCCGACAGCCTGCAAAAATGCCGATACTTTTCCGCCGCTGCGCGGCGGGAAAGTAAAGTAACGGCATTTTTGCAGGGCGGACGCCCTGCTTTTTTATAATTTCCACCGCACGCCCACGGTGAACACCCCGTCCTTCAATTCCGCAAAGGCGGTGTGGCCCATCTGTTCCGATAGTGCCTTGACGATGGCCAGCCCCAGGCCGGTGTTCTGGCCGGTGCGCATCTGGTCGGCGGTGTAGAACCGCTCGAACACCCGGGGCAGGTCCTCCTGGGTCAGCTCCGGCGCGTCGTTGGAGAAGGCCGTGACCAGCGTCTGTCCCTCCTGATACAGCCGGATGTCCAGGGTTTGGGAGCCGTGCTTCAGGGCGTTGCCGATGAGGTTGGTCAAAATCCGGGTCACCGCCCCCGGGTCGGCGGAGACGGCAGGGGGATTTTCCATCAGCTCCACCGTCACCTGGAACCCCGCCTGCTCGAAGTCCTCGTAAAAGCCCGCCAGCAGGGGTTCCAGGCTGCGGCGCAGGTCCACGCTCTGGAGCTCCAGGGGGTACTCGCCCCCCTCGATGCGGGACAGGTCGTAGAAGGAGGTGATCAGGTCCTGGAGCACCTTGGCCCGCCCCTCCACGATCTCCAGGCAGTGGAGGTACTCCTCCGGCGAGATGTCCTCCCGCCCCATCAACTGGAGGTAGCCCAGAATGGAGGTCAGCGGGGTGCGCAGGTCGTGGGAGACGTTGGCGATCTGCCGTCGTAAACTCTCCTCCCGGCTGCGCAGGACGCGGGTCTCCCGCTCCTTGTCCTCCAGCAGGCCGTTGATCTGGGTCAGCAGCTCCTCCAGCCTGTCGTCCGGACTGTACAGCCGCAGGCGGGTGCCTGGAGTCACGCGGGCCTCCTTCAGATCCCGGGCCGCCCGCCGCAGAGCGCGGCTTCGGCGGTACTGGGCATACAGTACCGCCGTGAGCAGGATAAGGGAGAGGATGAGGAGAATCAGCATGGGAGAGACCTCCTATGGAGAGAAAGATACAGAGAATCGAGAAAGTTTCGCCGCCTGATCTTTTTTAGCCTTCCCCTCGGGGGGAAGGTGGCACGGCGAAGCCGTGACGGATGAGGGGGCAGGGTTCGGATTGGGTTCGTTGTCCGCAGAGGAAATTTCGCCGCCTGCGGGCGGCGAGTTACTTTGCCCATGGCGGCAAAGTAACCAAAACGCCACCGGGGACGCGGCCGATGGACACTTCGTGCCCATAGGACCGCTTTCCCCGGACCCCATTACGGGGGTTATCCCTTGGGTCAGACAGAAAATTTCCGGCGCGCAAAATTTGAGTGGCAATCTAAATTCCCGCCGGGCCACTGGGCCCTGGGGTTGCAAAAATTGCCGCTGGTGCGGTTCAACCTCTGCGCCTGGGTATCCCAGCCAACGGCACCGGTCCGAATCCTGGCGGGAGCCCCAAGGGGCTCCCCTACACAAATCCCACACCGATGCCGTAGGGGAGGGGCTTGCCCCTCCCGTCGGCCCCTGGAACGGTCTGTTGTATGCCATAGGGGCGCACATTGTGCGCCTGCCAAGCCTTCCCCTGGGGGCGAATGCGAGGGTGGGCCCCGGACTTCTTGTAGGGGCGGGCCCATGTGGCCGCCCGTTTTCTGTGGGCCGCGATACTCTGTAGGGCGGGAGCTTGCCCCCGCCGCTGGATGCGGGATTGTGCCTGTAGGGCGCGGCTAGGGCGCGGCGACCCGGCGCGCCGTTTCTCCGTAGGGCGCGGCCTCCCGGACGCGCCGCTGTAAAACTTCCAGTTCCCGTACCCTGTCACCGCAGCTCCCGCCGCCGGAGAAACACAATAGCGATCAGCGAGGTGCCAATGAGCCACAGCAACCCCAGCGCCCAGCAGTACAGCATGGGCGGCGGCGAATCCACAAAGGCCTCCGGGGTCAGGGTGATGGAGATGCCGGTGTCGATGCCCTCAATGACCATATCCCCGTTCCAGAAGGGGGTCATGGGGTGGAGGGCATAGAGCAGGGTGCTGATGGGCCCGGGCTCTCCCGTATCGGTGGAGACCACCGTGGCAGAGCGCCACCAGAATCCCCGCGGCGGCCCCGGAGCGGAAGATAAATTTCAGGCACAGGAACAGTCCGGCGGAGGCCATCCACAGGGGGAGGGCGGTCAGCGTCAGCAGGGCATACTGGGACAGGATCTGGGGCAGCTGCTCGATCCCCGGCAGGAAAATCCCCGCCAAAAGCAGGGCAAACAGGCTCATGGCCGCCACCAGCCCCACCCCCAGCAGGAGGGCGGTGAACAGCCGGGACAGGTACATCTGCCACCGGGGGATGCCGAACACCGCCTCGTTTTTCAGCAGGACCTGCCTGCCGTCCACCCGGGCGCTGGCCAGATCGGCGCAGGGGACAGCCAGCACCATGCCCACAATGGCGGAATACTCGATGGTCTGAAAGAGCAGAGCGGCGTCCCCGCTTTGCGGAGGAAAGGCGCACAGCAGGGTCAGCAGGACCACGCCCCCCAGCACGGAGCCGGTCAGGCCGTAGAAGCCCCAGCGCTGACAGCGGATGCGGTAGAACTCCGCCCGGATCAGGTTTCCCATGACCCACGCCCCCTGGGGCAGAAGCGGAGGGCCAGCGCCGCCAGCAGAGCCAGGGCCGCGGCAATGCAGAATAGTTTTTTCATGGAACATAACCTCCTGATATGGGAATCGGGATTTCAGTCAGCCTTCCCCCCTCAGGGGGGAAGGTGCCGAGCAAAGCGAGGCGGATGAGGGGGAGGTGGTAAGTGGAACGAACGCACCCTCATCCGTCACGGCCTTCGGCCGTGCCACCCCTCCCCCTTTTGGCCTTCGGCCATTTCTCCCTGACAGGGGAAAGGCTTTCCTGTCTTACTTGATTTCTTTCCGGGCGAACAGGGCCGCCCCAAGGACGGTGGACACCACGGTCCAACCCAGGCCGATGAGCCAGCACTGGCCGATCTTGGACCAGGGCAGGTCCCCCACGAGCAGCTGATCCATGTGGTAGTTGAGGGTCAGGTGGTAGATGGAGGTAAACATGGGATTCACATACTTTCCCAGATTGTTCAGGGCCATGGGGATCAGCATCAGAATCCCCAGGTAGGAGAAGGCCGCGACGTTGGAGCTGGCAATCAGGAAATAGCAGGCCAAAGACAGGGACATGCCCCCCAGCCACAGGGGAAAAGCCCCCAGGGTGTAGAAGCCCAGAGCCCGGAAGGCGTTGAGGACACTCCGGCCCGCATCCACTCCGTACATCGCCTGGGCGTCCGTCTGGCTGGGCAGGCCCAGGAGGATCAGGCTGGACAGGGCGTACACCAGCACCAGAACCAGATAGAGCGCCGCCAGGACCAGCAGGGAGACCACCCACCGGGAGACGTAGATGCGGAAGCGCCCGATGCCGAAGGACACCTCGTTTTTCAGGGTGTTGTACTTATACTGCTCGGAGAACACCATGTCCACCCCCAGGACGACCAGGTAGATGCCCGCGGGCAGACCGAACAGCAGGGAGGCAACGGCAAAGGGCATATTGACAGGGTTGACGCCGCTGGCCTCCGTTTTGATCAGATACAGGCAGAAGATGACCCCCACAGAAAAGAGGGCGCACAGAATGGTGGTGATCCAGAAATAGGGCCGGTGAACCACTTTATAGCACTCGGCCTGGATGGAGCGCAGCATCAGAATCCCTCCTTTCCGGCGGCGTGGCGGCCTCCGATGAGGGAGAGGAAGTAGTCCTCCAGGTCGCTGCTGCGCTGCTGGGCGGAGATGAGGCCCACGCCGTTTTCCAGCAGCACCCGGTTCACCGTCTGGGGCTGGTCCAGGAAGGTGTACAGATGCAGCTTGTTGTGGGGGAGCACCTCGAAGTCCCGGGTGCCCAGCTGCTCCTCCAGCACCCGGGCGGCCCGGGCCGCGTCGTCCACGGTGAGCTCCAGGCACTCCCGGCACTTCTCCCGCAGGCGGTCGGCGGAGACGCTCTCCAGCACCCGGCCCTTCTCAATGAATGCGTAGTGGGTGGCCAGGGTGGACAGCTCGGAGAGGATGTGGCTGGAGATCAAAATGGTGGTCTGCCGCTCCCGGTTCAGCTGGAGGAGCAGCTCCCGGAACTCCACAATGCCCTCCGGGTCCAGGCCGTTGATGGGCTCATCCAGGAGGAGGAACTCCGGGTGGTTCATGAGAGCCAGGGCCAGGCCCAGCCGCTGCTTCATGCCCAGAGAGAAGGTCTTGAACTTCTTTTTCCCCGTGTCCGCCAGCCGCACCTGCTCCAGGGCCTCGTCCACGCACTCCTTGCCGGGGATGCCCCGCTGGATGCGGTAATACTCCAGGTTCTGCCGGGCGGTGAGGTAGGGGTAGAAGGAGGGGATCTCCACCATGGCTCCGGTGCGGGAACGGGCCCGGGCCAGAGCGGCGGGAGTGGAGGCCCCGAACAGGGTGATCTCCCCGGCGGTGGGGTTTGACTGGCCGGAGATGAGGCGGATGAGGGTGGTCTTGCCCGCCCCGTTGCGGCCCACCAGTCCAAAAATCTGTCCCTTTTCCACGGACAGGGCGGCGTGATCCAGGGCCAGGGTGTGGCCGTACCGGCGAGTCAGGTCCCGGGTCTGTAAAATCAATTCCGACATGCAGGTTCACCTTTCTTTCCAAAGGTCGGCGGTTGCCGTTTTTCTGAGTACGGCCTTAGTATAGGGGAGAAAGGTTGATTCCCCACAAAGAAAGAATAAAGAAAGTTTAAAGTTTTCCAGGGCAAAAGTTTTCCAGGGCAAAGATTAAAGCCTGCCATAGACGTGGATGTCAAAGCCGATCTGTGTGTCCAGCGCCTCCAGGGCGGACAGCCGCGCCACCCCCTCCCTGGGGGTCTTCCAGGCGTAGGGGGTCATGCCGAACAGGGCCATGATGTCCTGGGAGCTGTCCAGGCGGATGGAGAAGCGCAGGGGGACGGCCTCCAGCCACCGGAAGCCCGGGTAGTCCTCCCGGCGGACGGCGTTTTCGTAGGGACGGGCGTACAGGACCTCCTTCATCTCCCACAGGTGCTTGGCGGAGGGGACCACATAGTAGAAGTGCCCGCCGGGGCGCATCACCCGGGCAAACTCCTCCGGGCATAGGGGGGAGAACACGTTGGTGAGCAGGTCCGCCCGAGAGTCCGCCACCGGCAGATGGTACACCGAGGCCACGGCGAACTCCCCCTCCTTCACCCGCGTGGCCGCCCGACGCAGGGCAAACTTGGAGATGTCCACCCCGGCCACCTCGGGGGCGCGGCCCGCCTGGGCCAGTACGGCATGCTGCCCCACGACATCTTCACCGACCTCGGGGCCATCTTTGCGGAGACTTACCGGTAAAAACAAGGCGCGCCCGTGTAAGGCGCGCCTTTTTAGGATTCTTCTTTTTGAAGCAGTTTCTTAAACAGAGTGGGGTAGTTGGTAGACCCATGTGCAATGTGGTAGACAAAGACTGTGTCGGCAATGGTGCGGTAAACACAGATGTATTTCCCAGCTATGATATAACGATACCCGGCAATGCGCAGTTCACTGTCTTTAGGGATGACTCCGGACATGGGAAACTGCTCCAAACGGGAAAATGCAGCATAGATCCGTTCACTGATCTTCCGAGCGGAGTTGGGACCGGACAGATTGAATTGGACTTGCGCGATTTCCTCCAGTTCCCGCTGGGCTGTATCCAATATGACGAGCTTAGCCACCTTGATAGATCGCCTCCAGTCGCCTTCTGGATTCCTCAATAGTATAGGTGGGGGCGCCGGACAGGCGGGCGAGTTCGGCGGCTTCCAACTTGGCTTTCAGCCTGAGGTGTTCCTCGCGCTCTTCGAACGCCTCCACGCTCATAACGACTAGGTCTCCCTCCCCATTTTTTGTGATATAGATAGGTTCGGCCTCCTTGTGGGCCAGATCGGAGATAGAGCCGTAATCGTTCCGCAGAGCGGTAGAAGATTTAATGATCATAGATCGCACCTCCTTGTATGATTCTATGATTATTATAGCAGAATAATACACGGATTGCAAGCGCTATGGAAAAGACAAAGAGATTCTTATTTCACTTTCCCGGCAAAATATGTTATACTAAAATAACTATGTTTCACCTGTAAACAGAAAGGGGCGGTCTTATGGTCAAGGCACTGGAAGCCATTTTGGCAGAGAGCAGGAACATCGTCTTTTTCGGCGGGGCGGGGGTCAGCACCGAGTCGGGC
>CASFKT010000216.1 GCA_949295195.1 uncultured bacterium
CTTCTCCGCCTGCTTCGGCCAGGCCTTCCTGGAGCTGCACCCCACCAAGTACGGTGAGGAGCTGGTGAAGAAGATGCAGAAGTCCGGCGCCAAGGCCTATCTGGTGAACACCGGCTGGAACGGCACCGGCAAGCGCATCTCCATCAAGGATACCCGCGGCATCATCGACGCCATCCTGGACGGCTCTATCCTGACCGCCCCCACCAAGACCATCCCCTACTTCAACTTTGAGGTGCCCACCGCTCTGCCCGGCGTGGACCCCGCCATCCTGGACCCCCGGGACACTTACGCGGACGCCGCTGAGTGGGATACCAAGGCCAAGGACCTGGCGGCCCGCTTCGTGAAGAATTTCGCCAAGTACGCCACCAACGACGCCGGCAAGGCTCTGGTGGCCGCCGGCCCCAAGGTGGACTGATGGTTCCGCCGCTTTTCGCAGAATAAGCTGAAAAATTCGCCTCCGGGAAACCGGAGGCGAATTTTTATCATGTGAAAGAAATTGCATCGGAACTTCAGAAACAGTCACATATTGGCCAGAATCTCCTCCAGATCCCCCTTGGAGTAGCGGTAGACCTGGTCGCAGAACTGGCAGGTGAGCTCCGCCTGGCCCTGCTCCCGAATGAGGGAGGAGAGCTCCTCCCGGCCCATGCTGATCAGGGCCCGTGTGACCCGGTCCCGGGAGCAGTAGCAGCGGTACTCCACCGGGTGGATCTCCAGGATCTCCAGGTCGAAGTCGGACAGCACCGCCCGGAGCAGACCGGCTCCGTCCAGGCCGCCCTCCAGGGCGTGGCTCACCGAGCCCACCCGCTGAACGCCGGCCTCGATTTTGGTAATGATGTCCTCGCCCGCCCCGGGGAGGAGCTGAATCAGGTAGCCGCCCGCGGAGGTCACGCTCTGATCGGTGCCCACCAGCACCCCCAGGGCGCAGGCGGTGGGGATCTGCTCGCTCTCCACGAAGTAGGCGGCGATGTCGTCGGCAATCTCCCCGGACAGCAGGTCGATGGTGCCCACATAGGGCTCCTTCATGCCCAGGTCCTTGATGACGGTGAGGCTGCCCGTCTCACCCACGGCCCGGCCCACGTCCAGCTTGCCGGGGGCCTTCTCCATCAGCTCCACGTGGGGATTCTGCACATAGCCCCGCACGTTGCCAGCCTCGTCGGACACGGCCAGAATGGTGCCCAGGGGGCCGCCGCCCTTGATCTGCAGGGTGAGGGAGGAGCCGTCGATCTTCATGGCGTCCCCCATCAGGGAGGCGGCCATGAGGGTGCGCCCCAGTGCGGCGGTGGCCACGGGCAGAAGGGTGTGGATATTCCGGGCCCGCTCCACCAAGTCCCGTCCGGTGATGGCGGCGGCCTTGACCAGGCCGTCCGCCGTAATAGCTCTTACGATTTCGTCGCGCATTTGTATTCTCCTTGCATTTCTGTGATGGTAAAGAAAGGGGGAAGGACCTCAGACCTGGGTGGTCATGCGGGGGTCCTTCCGGGCCGTGAAAAAGATCCGGTCCTCGCCGGGCTTGGGGGGGCGCATTTTCCGGTTGCCGTACTGGCGGATGTCCTGGAAGCCCGCCTCCCGGAGATACTCCACCAGCTCCTCCGGCTCATACGACCGCTCCTGGTGGAGCTCCTCGCCCCGCTCCCACAGGCCGGTCTCCTGATCCAGACGGAACAGGTCCATAAAGTAGGAGCAGATCCGGCCCCGCTTGGAGTACTCCGCCCGCCAGACGCAGTAGGTGTCCTCCGTCTCGTCCAGAAAGACCTGGCCGTCCAGCCCCTGGAGCTTGCTGGGGGTGTTGATGTCAAACAAAAACAGCCCCCCGGGCATGAGAAACAGGTAGACCCGCTGGAAGGCTCTCCGCAGCTGCCTGGGGGCGGTGACATAGTTGACGCTGTCCAGACAGCACACACAGGCGTCGATGGTGCCGTACAGGTCCAGCTTGTCCATGGACTGGCACAAAAAGATCGGGGGAACTTCCCCCGCGTCCCGGTTCTTCTCGGCCGCCTCGGAGAGCATCTCCGGGGAGCGGTCCACCCCGATCATCTCATAGCCCCGCAGGGCCAGCTCCCGGGTGAGGGAGCCGGTGCCGCAGGCCAGATCCAGCACGGTTTTGCCTGGAAGCCCGCGCTTGCGGAAGTGGGCCTCGATGTAGTCCGCCCAGGCGGAGTAGCCCACGTCGTAGGTCAGCTCGTCGTAGCACCCGGCCAGAAACTCATAGCTCCCCATGGTTCTCCTCCTTCAAGCGGGGGATCACCGTGCGGTAGCCGTCCGCCCCGTAGTGGAGGCAGCGGTTCACCCGGCTGATGGTGGCGCTGGAGGCCCCGGTGCGCTCCAAAATCTCGCTGTAAATGAGCCCCTGGTCCAGCAGCATGGCCACTTCCATGCGCTGTTCCATGGCTTTCAGCTCAGACACCGTGCACAGGTCCTGTAAAAACTGGCGGCACTCCTCCAGGGTGTGGACCTGCAGCAGGGCCTGGTACAGCAGGTCGCTGGAGGGCTTGTCATAAAATTTGGACATAGGACGCTCCTTTCCCGCGGCAAGTGGGATGTTTTTTATATTGTAACACACTAGCTTGCGAAAGTAAACACAAAATGCAGGGAGTTTCGCCGCCTCCCATTTCTCTCTACTTTCTTTGCCCATTTTTTGTAGGGGAGGGGCTGAAGGTGAATTACCCCGAAGGGGCAAGAAAAGCCACCTTGGGGTGTGCACCTCCCACCCTTGGAGGTTTCTGCTCCTCTGTAGGGCGCGGCTTCCCGGACGCGCCGTTGTTTCCTTCCGCAGGGATATTTCGCCGCCTGCGGGCGGCGACCTTCTTTTTCCATGGCGAAAAAGAAGGCAAAACGCCACCGGGGACGGCTCCGACGAGCACTTCGTGCTCATAGTCGCCTTTCCCCGGACCCCGTTACGGGGGACGCGTACCTGTTAAGAATTGCAAAATTTCCGGCGCGCAAAATTTGAGTGGCGGCCCAAATTTACGCCGGGCCACTGGGCCCTGGCTTTTCAAAAATTGAAACTGGCGCGGTTCCATTTCCGCGCCTGGCTTTGCCGAGCAGGTGGTGGCTGGTGCTGGGCCGTAGGGCGCGGCCTCCTGGACGCGCCGCTTTGGGAGGCTGAGAAAATGCCGTAGGGGCGGCTATCAGCCGCCCGAGCCTTCTCCCTTCTAGGGAGAAGGTGCCGAGCGTATGCGAGGCGGATGAGGGTGACCTTTTGGCCCGAATCATCTACGGCGGGAGCCCCAAGGGGCCCCTGCGGAGAGATGGAACTATGCGCGTAGGGGCCGATGTCCTCATCGGCCCGTCTCTAGGAATGTTACAGGAGGGACCGCCCGGATGTTTTACCCCCAATTCCCTAGGCCATGTTTGAAAAATGTCAATATGCCCAAACGGCGGTTCTTTTTCCGCCATACTGCGTTGATTTTCCTTGCAATACACAAAGTATTGCCGCGTGCGTCAAATCGCCTTGTCTGGCGAAAAAATCCCTCGCCGTCGGGCACATTTCCAATTTTCAAACAAGGCTTAGGGAACCCTCCCCGGCAAAAAAACATAGGATGGACAGAAAAAGGAGGGGATCGCATGGCGGAAAAACGCGGGAAGGAGCCCCTGCCCCAGGTTCAGTGGAAGGAGGAGAAGCGGGTCCTGACCCTGGAGAAAATCCCGGTGCTGGAGCTGGAATTGTCCGTCCCACAGATGACAGGGGGCGGCAGGGGAGGGGAGCGGATCAGCCGCTACTACCAGCGGCTGGCGGGGGCCTGGCGGAGCCGCTGGGGCCGGGAGACCTACTGGAACGCCTGTCTGGATCTGGCGCGCTGCCGGGAGGTGTCCCGGCCCTTCCGCCCCTGGGCCGCCCGGCTCTCCGGGGAGGTCCTCTTTCAGGATGAGGGCACCCTCTCCATCCGCATGGACGCCCGGGAGGTGCGGGGGGACGGCCGGTCCCTCCAGGTGCGCACCGGGGACCTGTGGAAGCTGCCCGAGGGGGTCCCTCTGCCGGTGCGGAGCTATTTTCCGGGGGACCGGCGGTGGTGGCTCCACCTGACCCGCAAGCTCCGGGAGCAGGGGGAGGCCAGGCGGGCGGCGGGGGACTGCTTTCTGGACCCGGATTTCGGAGGGCGGCTCCGGCGCTGGCTGTCCCCCTACCGGTGCTGCCGCACCCCGGAGGGGCTGGAGTTTTACGTCCCGCAGTGCACCCTGGCCCCGTCGGCGGAGGGAGTAGTCACCTTTTCGCTTCCCCTGTCGCCAGAGCCGAAGTAAAAACAGCCGCCGGGCGGGAGCCCGGCGGACAATTTTATCATCCCTTGGCAGACAGTTGGCTTATCAGCTCATCCAGGCGGGACTCTCCATAGACGGCAATTCCCTGCTCCTCCAGCAGCTGGGCGGCCACTCCGGAGCCGGGGATCAGGGTGCGGGAGAAGGTCCCGTCGTAGATCTGCCCCCGGCCGCAGGAGGGGGAGCGCTCCTTGAGCAACGCCAGGGTGCAGCCGTGTGTCCGGGCAATTTCCAGGGCCCGCTCCGCCCCGGAGCGGTACTCCGCCGTCACATCGACACCCTCCCGGGTGACCACCCGGCCGTCCGGCTGGCGCTCCGCCGAGGGACGGGGGGTGGGAAGTCCGCCCAGCACCTCCGGGCAGACGGGGACCAGGGTGTGGCCCTGGGCGCGGAGCCGCTCCAGAGCCGGTTCCAGCTTTCCGGTCCCGTCGTAGCGGCAGGGGGTGCCCAGCAGGCAGGCGCTGACCAGAATGTTCATGGGAGATTCCTCCGATCAAAAAACGGCCCGCTGGATCGCTCCGGCGGGCCGTTTGGGGTTAGGCCATGTTTGAAAAATGTCAACATACCCGAACAGCGAGTCTTTTTCCGTCATACTGCGTTGATTTTCCTTGCAATACACAAAGTATTGCCGCGTCAAATCGCCTTGTCTGGCGAAAAAATCCTTCGCTGTTGGGCATATTTCCAATTTTCAAACAAGGCCTAGTGGGTCAGATAGTATTTCACCAAAGTCTGCAGCAGCTCGTCCCGGTCCACCTTGCGAATGAGGGCGCGGGCGTTATTGTGGTTGGTGATATACGTGGGGTCTTCGGAGAGGATGTAGCCGACGATCTGATTGACTGGGTTATAGCCCTTCTCCTGCAGCGCCTGGTACACAGAGGCCAGGATCGCCTTGATCTCCAAATCCCGCTGGTCGCCCAACCGGAATTTTCGGGTGAAGTCCATCTCATCCATC
>CASFKT010000217.1 GCA_949295195.1 uncultured bacterium
TTTCTCATTGGAATTCCTCCTTTTAAATTCAGGCGCGGAGGAAAGTTTTCTGCCAAAAGAAGGAAGAAAATACCTTAAACTAGAAGAAAAAGGGATTTTAAGCCAACTATGACAAGCATAACGCCCCTTGCATGCCACAAAACGTGCTCAAAACGCAAAAAAGAGGGAGAAACCAACAGGTTTCTCCCTCAAAAAATGACTTTGGTAGACTTTTGGTAGACCGGCTCTGAAAACAGCAAAAAGAAAACCGCCGGAAAACCTTGGCGCGCAAGGCTTCCCGGCGGTAGACCTGGTAGACGGGGATACAACACTGAAAATTACCAGATTCCCAGCACATGCTGCATTCCCAGGCTGACAGCCGCGATGGCCAGCCAGCAGCACAGTCCCATGAAGATCGGCTTGCCGCCGGTACGGACCAGCTTCACCAAATCTGTATTCAGGCCGATGGCCCCCATAGCCATGATGATAAAAAACTTGGACAGCTCTTTGAATGGCTGGAACGCAGAGGCGGCTACGCCGGCGGAAGCTGCCGCGGTGGTAATCACCGAAGCGAGGACAAAGAAAAGAATAAAGAAGGGAAATACCTTCTTCAGGGAGAAGCTGCTCTCCTGAGCACCTCCAGTACGCTTGACCTTGGCGGTCTGCCAGACGGCCAGAACCAGCGTGATAGGGATGATGGCCAGCGTGCGGGTGAGCTTCACAATAGTGGCCTGGTCCAGGGTGTTGGCGCCTGGGTGCATGCCGTCCCAGGCGGACGCGGCGGCGGTAACAGAGGAGGTATCGTTTACGGCCGTACCGGCAAACAAACCGAAGCCCTCATTGGACAGGCCCAAAACTCCGCCCAGGGTGGGGAAGATAAGGGCGGCGAGGATGTTAAACAGGAAGATCACGGAGATTGACTGGGCGATCTCTTCGTCGTCGGCGCGGATCACCGGGGCGGTGGCGGCGATGGCGGAGCCGCCGCAGATAGAGGAGCCCACACCGATTAGGGTGGAAATGTTGGCTGGCATGTTCAGCAGCTTATAGAGCACAAAGGAGACAATCAGAGAGGTGGAAATCGTGGAGACGATAATGGGCAGCGAGGTGGCCCCCACCTTGGCGATTTCGGACAGGTTCAGGCCGAAGCCCAGTAGGATCACCGCATACTGGAGGATCTTCTTGGAGGTGTAGGCGATGCCTGCCTGTGTCCCCGCTTTATTTCGGTAAAAAAGCGTCACGATCATGCCGGCCAAGATGGCGAACACCGGTCCGCCCACGATGGGGAAAGCTTTTCCCAGCAGCCAGCAGGGAACTGCCAGCGCCAGGCAGAGCAGCAGGCCGGGCCCTAATTGTTTGATCTTTGTCATTCTGAATCGCTCCCTTTCCAATCAGTGCCATCACTATACTCCAAAATTTACATCATGTAAAATTATTCTTCTTTATATTTTAATAAGTTTATGTTATGATAAAATATCAAGAGATCTGGAATATTTCGGTTTTGACAGGGTGGAGCTATACGAAAGTGTTCTAAGGGCTCCAAACAGAGGGAGGCGATTGATTATGCTGGACTTTCGGGTCGAGACGTTTCTGGCCGTATGCCAGACCATGAACTTTACCCGGGCGGCGGAGCAGCTCCATATCACCCAGCCCGCAGTGTCACAGCATATCCATGCTCTGGAGGAGCAGTACGGCACCAAGCTGTTCCGCAGCCAGAGGAAGCAGCTCCAGCTCACGGAGAGCGGCAGGCTCTTTTTCCGCACCGCCGCCGCCATGCACCACGATGACCTCCGGCTGAGGGAGGCGCTCCATCAGGAGAATACCCGCCGCCGTCTGCGCTTTGGAGCCACCCTGACCATTGGGGAGTACATCATGCCCGGGCCTCTGCGCCGGCTTCTGGAGCGGAAACCGGACATTCAGCTGTACATGCTCACCGCTAACACCCAGGAGCTGCTGAAGCTGCTGGACCAGGGGGAGCTGGACTTTGCCATTGTCGAGGGCTATTTTGACAAACAGGCCTACGACAGCCTGGTCTACTGCACCCAGCGGTACATCCCTGTTTGTTCGGCGGAGCATCCCTTTTCCCACCCTGTTCGCCGGCTGGAGGACCTGCTGGAGGAGCGTCTGCTGGTACGGGAGCCGGGCTCAGGCACCCGGAACGTGCTGGAGCGGGCGCTGGAGGTCCGGAACCTGAGCGTCCGAAATTTCCGGCGCGTCACGGAACTGGGCAGTCTGAACCTCATCAAGTCCCTGGTCTGTGCCGGGGTGGGGATCTCCTTTTTCTACCAGCCTGTGGTACAGCAAGAGTTGGAGGCCGGGAAGCTGCGTGAGATCCCGCTGGAGGACTGTTCCATCTACCACGACTTCACTTTCCTGTGGCGGCGGGGCAGCCTCTTTGCGGCGGACTACCGGGAGATTTATTCTCTGCTGTGTCAGGGGCTTTCTTTTCCGCCGGAAGCGGTTGACAGCGGCGGGGAAAACCTCCATAATGGGGACAGAAGATTTTCAGAGAGAAAGAAGGAGTCCCTGTGATTCAGGATATTGCGCCCCACCGCTATGACAACGCATATCACCCACGCCCGCCCAAGGCCGGGGACCGGGTCTTTTTTTACCAGGACACCATTACGCTTCTGAATGGCGCCACCGGACTGCCCTTCCTGTGGGAGGAGGCGGAAGAGCTGGCCGATCTGTCCCAGCTCCCCCTTACTTATCTGTTTGCCATTGACGATGTGGCCTTCCACTGGTGTCATGTGGTGCCCCAGGCGGTTTTGGAGGCTGCCGCCCCGGCGAAAAACGGAGGGTTCCGGGACATGGAGCCCGGCTGGCTGGCTTTTGCCTGCATCACTGCCAGCCAGCTCCACGGCTGGTACCACGACCACCAGTTCTGCGGCCGGTGCGGCTTCCCCGCCCAGCCGGACAAGGTGGAGCGGGCCATGCGCTGTCCCGCCTGCGGCAATCTGGTCTATCCCACCATCTCCCCGGCGGTGATTGTGGCGGTGACCCACGGGAACCGGCTGCTGCTTACCAAGTACTCCCGACCTGGGACCACCCGGAACTACGCCCTGATTGCCGGCTTTGCGGAGATTGGCGAGCCGCTGGAGGACACGGTGCGTCGGGAGGTCATGGAGGAAGTGGGCCTGCCGGTGAAGAACATCCGTTTCTACAAGAGCCAGCCCTGGAGTTTCTCCAGCAGCCTTCTGTCCGGCTTCTACTGCGACCTGGACACCGACGACGAGACGGTCACCCTCCAGGAGGACGAGCTGGGTGAAGGCACCTGGTTTGACCGGGAGAACCTGCCCCAGGGCGGGTCGGCCATCTCCCTCACCCACGAGATGATCGAGCGCTTCCGCCAGGGCCCCGTGTAACCTACTTTTCTTGAAAGAAAAGTAGGCAAAAGAACTTTCTGCGAAGCTCCGCTTCGCCTCTGCGTTTTAAGGGACAGGTCTAAAACCTGTCCCTTTTAAACCTTCCCCCCAGGCGGATTGTCAAGTGAAGTGCAACGGTTTGTGGAAAAAGAGTTCAAGAGGAGATTTCCAGCCTAGGCATTTGCGCGGGCGACGATTTAGCTTATCAGTAAATAAAGCCAGAAGGGATGGAGAAAAAGGAACCTTATAGGTGTCCTTTGGAATGTATTGTCGCAGCAAACCATTGGTATTTTCGTTTGTACCTCGTTCCCAGGGGGCATGAGGATGCGCAAAATAGAAGACTGCGTTTGGAATTATTTTTGTAATGTTGGCATGATGGGCAAACTCCAATCCCCGATCCAGGGTAATGGAGCGAAGCTTTCCCTTGGGTAAAGTGTCCAGCATGGAGGCTATGACCCGTGCGACTTCTTCTGGTTTTCTACTCTGGCAAATACCAGTCAGTAGGTATCGAGACCGTCGATCTACAAGTGTGACCACATAAAGCTTGTGGAAGCTGCTATATACAAGATCACCTTCAAAATGTCCAAATTGGCTCCGCCTATCTGCCGCTTTGGGCCGCTGTTCAATGGTTTGATGCACAAAAGCTGCGGCTTTTCTCAGCTTCTTTACCCCACGCCAGCCTTTGCGTCTGAGATATTTCTGCATGGGGTAACGGCCGTGCCGGTTTTTGCGTGTTCCCTTCGGCTCCATATACCAATCCTTCAAGGCGCGATAAATGGTGCTGTAACTGACTAGCCGTTTCCCGTGCTCCATCGCTATCCGCTCTGAGATCTGCTCAGGAGACCACTGCTGCTGGGTTAGCAGGCGGACCACAGTAGCCCGAAGGGGGCCAGGGGCTAAGAGCCGGTGCCTGCGACATTGCTTTCTCCGGTGATGATACTGTTTTTGCGCATCCGATGGGCGGTATCCTTGTTTGCATTGATTCCGCTTCAATTCCCGGCTGATGGTGGAGGCGCTCCGCCCCAGCTCTGCGGCAATTCTCCGTACACTTTCCCCTTTTATTTGTTTTTCCCATATACTTTCCCGTTCTTCTATGCTAAGATGTTGGTAGTGGCTCATTGAGGAACGCCTCCTTATGGTTGGCTCGCAACTACCATTTTACTGGCTTTTCCTCTTTGAGTCACTCTTTTTATTTACTGTTGCACTTGCATTGTAAATCGGCACATGGGGAAGGTGCCCCAGTGCACACACTGGGGCGGATGAGGGGGCAGGTTCCCGCTCCTCTCCATGTAGGGGCGCACATTGTGCGCCCACCGTTTTTCGCCCACAATCCCCGTAGGGGCGGGTGTCCTCACCCGCCCGTCGCCCGCAGACCACTCTGCAGGGCGACCACTCTGCAGGGCGCGCCGCCCGGGCTTACCACGTTTCCGCCGTAGGGGCGGCACACTGGGCCGCCCGCCTTCCAACAGGCGCACTCCGCCCAAATTCCCAATATATGTATCCAAACGTCCCACAAAGGCCCAAATTCCTCTCTATTTGAACGGACCCCAAGCCTTCCCCCTCAGGGGGGAAGGTGGCTGGCCGCAGGCCAGACGGATGAGGGGGACTTGAGAGAGGCTCAGCACTCCCCGCAGTCACCCTCATCAGTCAGCCTCACGGCTGACAGCTTCCCCCTGGAAGGGGGAAGCCTTTTCGCCCACGCTTCGGGCCAATTCAAACAAGGAGGAATTTGATTCATGGCGACCAATTACACAACAAACTACGATCTCTGCCAATGGGAGCCCACCGACGCGGTCCAGCGGGTGGAGTTCAACGCCGACAACGCGAAACTTGACGCGGCGCTGAAATCCCTGTCCGACCAGCTTGGTCACGGCGGTAAACCAGAAGGCCAACCAGACCGATCTCACGGCGGCGGTGGGCCGTATCAGCGCCCTGGAGAGCGGCAAGGCGGACCAGGCCAGTCTGGACCAGGCCGTGTCCACTTTGACTGCGGCGGACCGCCTGGTTTTCTTATCTCAAACCTCAGTGGAGTCGTCCGTGTCCGCCTACACCCTGCCTTTGCCCGATTGGGACGGCGCCTGGGAATTACAAATTCGATATAACATCATTGGAACAGGAGAAATCATGCTCTCTTTTAACAACGGCACGCCCTGTTACAATTCCAGCAGTACACAGACCGTCAATTCCTTCCGCATCAAACATGACAGCCGGACCAGTGCCGTGGGACTGATTACCCTGCGCCCCGGAGGTTCTTCCGGCCGGATTCTCTGCCATGTGGACGGCATGACGCTGGATGAGCGGGACAATGTCTCCTATGACGTGGAAATCTTCTGCACCGTAAAAAATGTGACAGTTCAGACCCTCACACAGATCGAGTTTACCTCGGACGGAGGAACCATTCAGGCGGGCAGCCGCTTTGCCTGTTACTGCATCAGGTAAAATAAGAACCCCCGGGCCGAAGCCCGGGGGTATGATACCATCTAAGTTCTGGAAGTGCTATTAGCCGAAGTAGTAGGCGTAATAGGCAATCGTACCACCGTTGTTAGTATTGATGATTAGGTAGCTTCCAACAGAAACGTTGGAGAAGGTATAGCCATCAGAATTGAATGCGATGTCGGTAGCATTAAAACCTTGAGCGGCACTTTCAGAATTGTACAGTTTAATTCCACCATACGTGTTAATTCCTGCGTTGATGGACTCCTTAGTCTCAACTACAACTTTGTACTCCTGAGTAGCGGAGCTGGACATGTTGATCTTGGTGGCATTCGCAATTGCACCTGCCACACTATTGTACGCCTCAGCCAGTTCCACTTCGGCGCTGTCTACGGTGACGCTGGCCAGCATGTTCGTGGCTTTTTCGTATACAGGCTCATCCTCCACCAGGGTAACCTTCAGATTGTCGATAACAACAGTCACCTTGTCGTTGGAACCGAAGATGTACTGAGGCGCAGCAGTGCCCTGCACGCGCAGCTCACTGCCGACCACGTTAAAGCGGGTGGCACTCTTCTCCTCGTAGGATACCTGCTTATTCTCAACACCGTTGTCGACATAGACGGTCTCGTCCCATGTTACGCTGGCAATGTCGTCAGCAGTGTTCAGCACGAAGTTGTAGGAAACAGTGTTTCCATCGCCCCAGATGTTACCAGCGTAAGGATCATAGTTGCCGTCCTTGGCATTCATGGTATTCAAGGTCAGGTTACCGTTTACCTCGATGTCCACATGCTTGCTGGTGATATTGATGGTAATATCATCATAGCCGGTGGGGATGCTGGAGATGGTCCAATCGTTACCGTCTACAACCACACTGCCAATGTTGGAGTCGAAGTCGTAGCCCTGATTGTCCAGAGCGCCAATCTCAGTATCAGAGCCGCTGATGGCGGTATCGCTCCACCACACGTTCTGGGTGCCGAGGTCGGTGGTGCCGTCCAGAGTGACGGTGATGTCGCGGGTCCGGTACTCGGGGTCGAACTTCCAGATGTACACCAGCTGAGCGTCGTTGTCGTCAGACTTCACAACGCTGACCAGAGTCATGTAGCCGTCCTCGTCTACGCCATTTCTCCAGTCGCCGTCGACCCACTCGATGATGTCGCTGTCGTCACCAACGCTGACATCCCAGCCGGTCAGACGGGTGTGGTTGTTGTTGTACTCCTCCTCAACGACCACATAGGTGGTGTCGCGGGTGGTATAGCGGGCCCAGTGCCAGCTATCAATATAGAACCAACCCCAGAAGTCGCCATCCATCACGTCCAGGGAGCTGCCGGTAGCAACCGCGGCGGGATCCCAGTTGGTGACAGACTCGATCTCGGTAATGTAGGTGCCGTCGATGCTCTTCAGAACCTTGTAGACCACGCCGGCGGTGGGCATCACATCGTTGCCCAGAGCGTCGTAGGACACATACAGGTCGGTGCGGTGGCGGCCGTCCACATACATGTCCTCGAACTGCCAGTAATCGTCGCCGTCATACTCCTCGGTATCGCGGTCGTAATCCTGGCTGGCCAGCACGAAGTAGATGGCGTCGGCGTCATAGAACTCGCCCTCGATGATATAGACGATCTCGGCCACGTCGCGGCTGTTGTCGTCCTCCAGAACGTAAGCGATCTTGGCGTCGGAGACGTCGGGCACCTCGTCGTAGCCGGTGTAGACAGTGTTGTCGTCCACGTTCACGAAGATGGTGCTGTTGTCAATGGTGATGTTGCTGAAGCCCTCTTCATCGTTGATATAGGCCTTGCCGTTGTTGATGTCAACGTTGGTGGCATACTGAGTGTCGCGGCCGGTCAGGGTGTACACATCGCCGTCGTCGTTGGTATCGTACTCCCAGATCTGGTAATCAATGTCGCTGATCTCAGTGTCGCGGCCAAAGCTAGTCAGCTCACGGCTGTCAGGCCAAACGCCGCGGTCAGCACCCCAACCGCCGAACAGATTCTTCAGCTCATCGAACTGATCCGGTTCGGTAATCCAGTCGATCTCGTCGTTGTCGCCGATGGCGAACGCGGAGAGTGCATTGTTGTTGCTTCCAGTGTTCTCCAGGTCGGAGTCAATGCTGACTACATCGCCGGTACCATCGGACAGGACCACGCGGGCGCTCCAATCCAGAGTGGCGTCGGAGTCCTCAACGTACAGGAAGCGCTGAGTGGTGTCGCCGGAGTAGGCCAGCACAAAGCCGTTGGGATCCAGGTAGAGAGTGTACTCCTCTTCCAGATCGGGGTGAACGGGATTGCGCTCGTTGTTCAGATCATAAGCCATATGATCGGAGTAATAGTAGCGGTTCTCCTGATCCAGATACAGATAGGAATTGTCAGAATCGACGTCACGGTTCACGCGGGTGACGGTGCCCTCCACGGCCTCGGGGGCGGTCATCTCACAGATGTAGAAGTCCTCGTCGTCGTTCTGGTCGATGGTGAAGACCACATAGTCGTCATCCTCGAAGGCGGTGGTGGCGAAGTCACGGTCATCCAGTTTCGCGCCGTCGGCCTTCAGGTCGGAGACGGTGCGGATGGAGACGGTGCCCTCTTCCTCGTCCACGCTGGCAACCTGACCCAGATAGTAGTTGATCTCAACCACAGTCACGGTCT
>CASFKT010000218.1 GCA_949295195.1 uncultured bacterium
TCTGGGCGGCATGGGCCCCCAGGCCACCAACACCTTTTACCAGTATATCATCGACCGCACGGCGGCCCGCACCGACCAGGAGCACATCTCCATGCTGATCTTTTCCGACAACGAGGTCCCCGACCGCACGGCGGCCATCCTGTCCGAGGACCCCCAGCCGGTATACGACCGCCTGCTCTACGGCGCCAGGCTGTTGGAGCAGGGGGGCTGCACCGCCATCGCCGTCCCCTGCAACACCGCCCACTATTTCCTGGACAAGGTGCAGGAGCAGATCTCCATTCCCATCCTCCACATGGTGCGGGAGGCCTGTCAGGTCCTGGCCAGCCGGGGCTGCCGCTATCCCGGCGTGCTGGGCACTGACGGCACCATCCAGACGGGCATTTACCAAAAGGAACTCATCGCCCTGGGCATGGAGCCCAGAGTCCCCTCGCCTGAGGCCCAGAAGAAGGTCATGTCCCTCATCTATGACGACATCAAGGCGGGCAAGGCGGGGGACCCGGAGAAGTTCGCCGTGGTCCACCAGGATCTGGAGGAGCAGGGGTGCGACTGGACGCCATGGCGGTGCTGGCCGAGCGGTCCATCCAGGCCTGCCACGGCCGGCTCCAGCGGATCTTTACCAAATAAATCGGAAGGAGGGTCTCCCCATGTCCCAAGGCCCCATTCCCATTGATCCCCGCCTGCTGGGTGCGGTGAAGCGCGCCCTGGGGCGGATGCCCGCCGTCCCCTATGACCTGACCCAGGTCAAGGTGCTGGACAACTTCTACAGCCCCGTGGACCCCTACTGGGACAATGTGCCGGAGGGCTTTGTCCTCATCCCTGGGGAGTTCTCCGCCATTGGGCGCATGGAGAAGCTGCGCCAGCTGTCCGTGGTCCTGTCCAGCAGGGACCAGATCTTGGACATGGGGGACTTTACCTGGCTGCCCCGGTGCAAAAATTTACAGCACCTGGACCTGGCCCTGACCAACTTTTCCGACTGTGCCCTGCTGCTCCAGCTGCCCGCCCTGAAGACGGTGCGTCTGCCCGGGCGGGAGCAGCTGGTCCATTTGGAGGCTTTAAAGACGGTGTGCCTGCCCAAGGGGGAGCAGCTGATCCCTTTGGAGGATCTAGATGCTCTGCCCCAGTCGGTGAAGGTGCGGATGGACCTGACCCCCTACCCCTCCGCTCCCGAGACCTTCAAGACCCCGCCCCCGCCCAAGCCCAAGCCGGAGCCCAGTGAGAAAGCCAAGGCCATTGTGGCCGAGGTGAAGCGCCGGACAGCCGCCCCCTGCTGGAAGCTCACCCTCCAACCGGAGGGGCCCTGCGGGCTCCTGGACAGCAAGGTGGGCGGCCTGCCCTACTGGGACCCTGCCCTGCCCTACCCCGTGGATTCCCAGGGGAATCAGATGACCCTCCTGGCCCAGTTGAACTTTGCCCAGCTGGGGACGGAGGACCCCCTGCCCCGGGCGGGGATGCTGCAATTTTTCATCGGGCAGGACGACGGGTTCGGGATCGACTTTGACCAGCCGGACCGGCAGAAGAATTTTCGGGTGGTCTATCACCCGGAGCCCGACTCGGCCCTTACTCTGGAGCAGATTCAGGCTCTGGAACTCCCCACCCACGTGGAGGCGGACCTCTGTACTCCGGTAATCCGGGAGGCCGCGTTTACCGCAGAAAAGACGGTGGGATACATGGGACCGGAAGACGGCCGCTTTGACGCCCTATTCCGGGAGGTGGTCCGGGCCGTCACCGGAGAGGACATCGGGGAACAGAATGCGTACCAGTATCTGGGCGATGCGGACTGCCGCTGTCTCAATGATCAGCTGAATAACACCGGCCACCGGCTGCTGGGCTATCCCTTCTTCACCCAATACGACCCCCGGGAGCCGGACAGCCCCTACGACACCCTGCTGTTCCAGCTGGATTCGGATACGGCGTGGGGAACTTCTTCATCAACCGGGAGGACCTGCTGCACCGGGACTTCAGCCGGATTTTGTACAACTGGGACTGCAGTTAAATCAACGAAAAACAAGAGGTGACGTCCAATGGCACATACCCTGAACGACTATATCAGCCTTCTGGAGCGGGAGGGCCTGCTGGCCGCCCCCGTCCCCGGGGACCTGGACCGGGGGCAGACCATCGCCCTGGTGTCCTGCGACTCCCGGACGGTGGTGCCCGGCACCCTCTTTGTGTGCAAGGGGGCCCACTTCAAGGCGGAGTTTCTGGACATGGCCCAGAGCCGGGGGGCGGTGGCCTACGCGGGAGAAAAACGCTGGCCGGACTCCCCCCTGCCCTGCATCCTCCTGTCCGACCTGCGCCGGGCCATGGCCCTTATGGCCGACCTGTGCTATGACCACCCCTCGGGCAAGCTGAAGGTGGTGGGCTTCACCGGCACCAAGGGCAAGTCCTCGGCCACCTACTACCTGAAGTCGGTGCTGGACGTGTACCGCGCCCGCCAGGGCAAGGGGGAGACGGGAGTCATCTCCTCCATCGACACCTACGACGGGGCGGAGCGCTTCGAGTCCCACCTGACCACCCCGGAGCCCCTGGACCTGCAGCGGCACCTGGCCCACGCGGCACAGGCGGGGCTGGAGTACCTGACCATGGAGGTGTCCAGCCAGGCCCTGAAGTACCACCGCTCCCTGTGCACCGAATTTGCCGCCGCCTGTTTTCTCAACATCGGCTACGACCACATCTCCCCTATTGAGCACCCGGACTTTCAGGACTACTTCGCCTCCAAGCTGAAAATTTTTGACCAGGCCCAGGTGAACTGCGTCAACCTGGACTGCGACCATGCCCCCGAGGTGCTCGCCGCCGCCCAGGCCGCCGGCAAGCCGGTGATCACCTTCTCCCAAAAGAATCCCCAGGCGGACGTGTACGCTTCCTCGGTGCGCAAAGAGGACGGCCAGACCGTGTTCCAGGTGCGCACCCCCTCCTATGAGCGGGAGTTCCGGCTGACCATGCCCGGGCTGTTCAACGTGGAGAACGCCCTGGGGGTCATCGCCGTGTGCGAGGCCCTGCGCATCCCCGACTGGGCGGTATACGACGGCCTGGTGCGGGCCCGGGTGCCCGGGCGGATGGAGGTGTTCTCCAACGCCGACGGCAGCGTCCAGGCCATTGTGGACTACGCCCACAACCGCCTGTCCTTCGAGACCCTGTTCCGCTCGGTGCGGGAGGAGTACCCCGGCCGGAATATGGCCATCGTCTTTGGCTGCCCCGGCAAGAAGGCCTTTGACCGCCGCCACGACCTGGGGGAGGCCGCCGGTCAGTGGTGCGACCGGGTCTACCTCACCGAGGAGGACAGCGGCGAGGAGGACACCCTGGCCATCTGTCGGGAGATTGCCCCCAACGTGGAGAAGGAGGGCTGTCCCGTCCAGATCATCCCCAACCGGGGGGAGGCCATCCGCCGGGCGGTGCTGGACAGCCAGTGGCCCTCCATCCTGCTGCTCACCGGCAAGGGCCGGGAGACCCGCCAAAAACGGGGCATCGAGTATATTGACACCCCCACCGACGTAGAGTATGTACAGGCCTTCCTCCAGGAGTACGACCTGATCCACCGGCTGGACCCCTCCTCCCCCGCCAAGGCCGCCCTGTCCGTCCTGCCCGCCCTGGAGGAGCGCCAGGGGGAGACCTGGGTGGTCTACGCCCCGCCGGAGGGGCTGTCCGCTCTGCTGGACGGGCCCGCCCTGGCCCGGGCGGGGGCCCGGGTGGTGCTGGTGCGCCCCCAGGGGGGCGAGCTGCCCTCCGCCCTGTCCGGCTCCGGGGTGGCCCTGTCCGCCGGGGACGGCGGCCTCCTGAAGCACACGGACACGGGCATCAACGTGCGTCCCAAGGTGTTGGACACCCTGCTGGCCGGGGGTTTCCTGCCCGTCCTCACCGGCAGCGGCGAGGAGGCGGTGGCGGTGGCCCAGGCCATGAAGGCCGACCGCCTGGTCCTCTTTGTGGACGGAGAGCCCTCTCTGGCTCTGGGGGAGGACCGGCAGGTGGAGCTGCTCCACATGAACCTGATCAAGGCGGACGAGCTGCTGAAAGAGGGGGGCCTGCCCAAGCCCACCGCCGACGCGCTGAAGCTGGCCTGCCGGGGGGCCGAGGGGGGCGTGAAGAAAAACGTCCTCCTCCCCGCCGGAGAGGAGCATGTGCTGCTCCTGGAGGCCCTGGGCCAGCGGGTGATGGGGGTCTCTGTGACGCCGTGATTTTTCTGGCGCGGGAGATTTCGCCGCTTTCATCTTCTTAGCCTTCCCCCTGGGGCGGATGGGGGGCGCCCCAAAAAAGCCTTCTCCTTGGGGGGAAGGTGGCTGGCCGCCAGGCCAGACGGATGAGGGGGCTCCTCCCCAAAGCCTTCCCCTCGGGGGGAAGGTGGCCCAAAGGGCCGGATGAGGGGGCGATGATAGAGTACGTTCGTTTGTCGCGGAGGGATTTCGCCGCCCCGGCGGCGAGTGACTTTCTCAGCGATGAGAAAGTCACCAAAGAATCGCCGGGGAAGCGGCCGATGGACTACGGCTCCGCTTGTGCTCCGCCTAGGTCCATAGGACCGCTTTCCCCGGACCCCCATTTTACGGGGGCCGCCAATTATGCAGCGTGGTTCGTTAACGCAAAGGCGCGGGTGGCTCAGTCGACACACCGCACCTCGTCTTTTGCTACCGCTGACCTGGCAATGGTCGAGAGCCTGGAACTCCCCTTTTTGAGAGCGCCTTTGTTGCGGCGGGGCTCAAGCTGTGCGGCGGGGGATCGGCGGGCGGCTGATAGCCGCCCCTACGGCATATCCGGAAGCACGTTTGTCTTTTTGTAGGGGCCGGACACTGGCCGGCCCGCCCAGGAATGGAACACGGCTCGAGACGGGCGGGTGAGGACACCCGCCCCTACACGGATACAGGAATGGTCCTATTCTCCTCGTAGAGCCGGTCCCAGACCGGCCCGCGGGCGCACACTGTGCGCCCCTACGGCGAAAACCACACCGTGGGCGTTGGTTCGGCAAACCCAGGCGCAGTTGTGGAACCGCACCGAGCCCTAATTTTTGCAAACCCAGGGCCCAGTGGCCCGGCGGGAATATAGATTGCCACTCAGATTTTGCGCGCCGGAACTGTTGCAATATTTTCAGGTACGCGTCCCCCGTAATGGGGTCCGGGGTGCAGCGACTTGGAGCACCGGAACGGTGCTCCTCGGAGCAAACCCCGGCGGCGTTTTGGTTACTTTGGACGGCGGAATGTCCCTTCGTTTGATGGAAACGACCAGAACCAAAAGGGAGGAATCACGATGGCCATAAACCCCCGTCTCTCCGCTCTCTTTCTGACCGCCGCGCTGGCGGCTTCTCTCTGTGCCTGCGCCCCCAAGGAGGAGGCGCCCCAGGTCCCGGAGGAGCCCGCCGTCTCCGTCCTGGCCCCGGAGCCCGAGCCGGAACCGGAGCCTGAGCCGGAGCCCCCCTACATCAATCCCCTCACCGGGGAGGGCTGCTGGGAGGATGTTGCCCAGGACCGGCCGGTGGCCGTGATGCTCAACAACCTGAAAAAGGCCCTGCCCCAGCTGGGTGTCTCCCAGGCGGACATCATCTACGAGGCCCCCGCCGAGGGGGGCATCACCCGGATGCTGGCGGTGTTTCAGTCGGTGGACGGGGTGGGAGACATCGGCTCGGTGCGCTCCGCCCGGGACTACTATGTGTCTCTGGCCCTGGGCCACGACGCCCTGTTCCTCCACGCGGGCGGGAGCCCCAGCGCCTACCTGGCCATCAAAAACTGGGGGGCGGCCGCCTTTGACTGCGTCAACGGCCCCTACGAGGGCACCCTGTTCTGGCGGGACAAGGAGCGGCGGCGGAACATGGGGCTGGAACACAGCGTCCTCACCTCCGGGGACACCATCTCAGAGCTGCTGCCCACCTACGGCTACCGCATGGAACATGGAGAGGACTTCTCCTACCCCGTCCAGTTCCTGGACGAGGGGCAGACCGCCCAGGGGGACCCGGGGACCAAGGTGTCCGTCACCTTCTCTACTTACAAAACCGGGGTGTTTACTTATGACCCGGAGACCGGGATGTACGCCGTGGAGGAGTACGGAAACCCCTATGTGGACGGCAACACGGACGAGCAGGTCCAGGTGAAAAATGTTCTGGTCCTGCGCACCAACGTGTCCAACGTGCCCGGGGACGAGGCCGGGCGGCTGAAGGTGCGCACCACCGGCACGGGCAGCGGCCTGCTTTTCTGCGACGGCACGGTGCAGGAGATCGGGACAGCGCCCCCATGACCTACCTCACCCCCGACGGCCAGCCCGCCCGGCTTGGGGTGGGCCCGTCCTATGTGAATATCGTCAGCAATTCCGCCCAGGTGGCGGTAAATTAAGGGGAGATGGTTTTCACCATCTCCCCTTAATTTGTTTAATACTTATCCTCACAGATCACACGAACAGAACCGATGTAACAGCACCGCGCATCGTTCGCTTGAATGAGTCCGTTGCCGGTATAGTAGCCGCCGATGCCTTCCATATCCTGATAAATCAGAGACGGCGTTCCCACATGGTCGATATACTTTTCGTGATCGGACGGCAGGATCGAATTCCACACCAGGCCCGCAAACGTAGCGCAGTTATTTCCCACTTCTATATAGCCGGACTGCATCTGCTTAATGCAGTCCGATATGGTATTTAATTCCGATGCAGTTAAATCCATAAAAATGCTTCGGCCCGTTGCATACCAACCGAGTGCCTGGCTCCGATGGGATTCAATATTGTAAAAGACACCTTTGAAGCCATCTGCAGAATCCGTAAGATTTCCAAATTTCCCCACACTGATCATTTGATTGGGGGCAACCGTGTGCCGGCCGACGGTGATGTCGGAGGAAGAGACATTGAGGAAGGTTAAAAAAGAATGCCCAAAGTCCATACTGATCTGGGGCGAAAACGACACAATGCCAGGGTCAGAGTAAATGCGCATGACACAAACAATATCTGAATTGGTTGTCTTTTCCCCGTCAGTTGCCTGATTCGCAGAGGTTTCAGGCACAAGGCCGGCTTCTATTTCGTAAGCAGAAAACACTTCGGGAGATACGCTCTGGGAAGGGACGGCAAAAATGGACGGTAGCGCTATGGCAAAACAAAATACGGCGGTAAGAAGGGAGAAAAGGATTTTCTTGGCCCGTTTGTTCATATCTTGCTTCTCCTTTTCAACCGTTCCTTCCAAAGCGTTTCACCGAGGTGAAACGAGAAAAAGCAAATGAGAATGGGAAAAAATGAGGCGGCCGGATAGTACGGCCCTGCGAAATAATACAAATAAGTCAGCAGATAATGGAATGGGACTTCGATGCCGGATAATACGACCGCAGCGGGGATATTGGAAGAAAGCCAAAGTTTGTGAACAAAGCTGATAAAGGTAATACTGAACGGAATCAGGAAAAACCATAGTTTGATTGCACGGATCGGACGGGTTTTCGAACACAAATATCCCATGCCAAAGAAATATGCTAAAAACACGAAAGAGATTAGGCATTGGACCAGTAGATAGACATAAATCCCGCGGGGATTGACCTGAAGCTGAAGTAAATATATCCCGACTCCCAAAAGCGGCGTCACTCCACCACTCAACAATAATGCTGAAATTTTACGGATCATGGTGCTTTGAACGCCTCCTTTAAGCTGTACTGTTGTATTCTTAACAAAAATTTAGCGTGATGTCAACAGTATTTTCTAGGCCTTGTTTGAAAATTGGAAATGTGCTCGACGGCGAGGGATTTTTTCGCCAGACAAGGCGATTTGACGCGGCAATACTTTGTGTATTGCAAGGAAAATCAACGCAGTATGGCGGAAAAAGACCCGCTTTGGGCATATTGACATTTTTCAAACATGGCCCAGATAAGAGATTATTTGTAAGCTCACCCGACCTTGATTTATCATTGCCGGTCAGAACTTTCCATTCAGCTTCCACGAGGGAAGTGCTTGCCTGCACAAGCCCTATTTTTAGGAGGGAAAGATGCCGGCCATTGACAAAAATTTCACCGCAACAAACGCACGCTGCCGTCACATACTGACGAATGGAAACGAACGATGGGCGGGGGTGGAATGCGTGCGGGACAGCGGAGCGCCCTGGGTGAGCTGGGTCTTATTGGTGGTGTGCTTTATGCTGGCGGTGCCGGCCTCTGTGCCGGAGACGGGCGCCCCCGCCTCCGCCCCCGCCCAGGTGGAGGTGGAGACGGACATGCCGGTGGTGGCCCTCACCTTTGACGACGGGCCGCGCTCCTCCACCACCGGGCGGCTGCTGGACGAGCTGGCCCTGCGTGAGGTGCCCGCCACCTTCTTCCTCCTGGGTCACCGCATCCCGGGCAACGAGGATCTGGTGCGGCGAATGGCGGCGGAAGGCCATCAGATCGGGGTGCACACCTACGACCACGTGGAGGTCACCGGCCTGTCAAGGGAGGACTTCGACCTGCAGGTGGGCAAGACCCGCAGCCTGCTGCTGGACATCCTGGGCGAGGGGGAGTTCTGGCTCCGGCCCCCCTATGGGATCACCGACGAGGCAGCCCGGCAGTGGGCGGACAGCCCCATCGTCCTGTGGTCGGTGGACCCGGAGGACTGGAAGGACCAGGACGTGGGGAGGATCGTGGCCGGGGTGGTGGAGCACGTCCAGGACGGGGACATCATCCTCATGCACGACCTGTACGGCAGCTCGGTGGACGCAGCGGTGCAGATCGTGGACGCCCTGCTGGGGAAGGGCTACTGCTTTGTCACCGTGGAGGACCTACTGGCCCGAAACGGGATCGAGGTGCAGAATGGGGCGATCTACCGCTCGGGGCGGAAATAGAGGGGCCGCATCCCTTTGAATCGAAGTGAGACAGCGCCCGGAAGCATGGCTTCCGGGCGCTGGAGGGGCATGCCCTGCCCGGCGGGGGCATATATTGATGCTGACCAATGCGTATTTTTTGGGAGGCGAATTACCATGAAAACATTCCTGATCCGCCGCAGGGCCCTGTCCCTGGCGGCCTGCGCCGCCGCTGTCTGCCTGATGTTTTATGTGATCAACTACCCTGCCGCCGTAGACGCCTCGGCGTCCCAGCGGCAGCTGCCCATCTACTGCGTTCAGCGGGACCAGAAGCTGGCCTCCGTCAGCTTCGACGCGGCCTGGGGGAGGACACCCAACAGCTCATCGACATCCTGGACCGCTACCAGGTGCAGGCCACCTTCTTTGTGGTGGGGGACTGGGCGGACAAATACCCCGAGTCGGTGAAGGCCCTCCACGACGCGGGCCACGAGGTGATGAACCACTCCAACACCCATGCCCACTACCCCCAGCTGTCGGTGGAGGAGATTGTGGCCGATTTGAACGCATGCAACGACAAGATTGAGGCTATCACCGGCGTGCGGCCCACTCTGGTCCGCCTCCCCTACGGGGACTACGACGACAACGCCATCCGGGCGGTGCGGTCCATCGGCATGGAGCCCATCCAGTGGGATGTGGACAGTCTGGACTGGAAGGAGATCCCGGCGGAGGAGATCGTCCAGCGGGTGACAGGCAAGGTGCAGCCTGGGTCTATCGTGCTCTTCCACAACGCGGCGCTTCACACGCCGGAGGCGCTGCCTTCCATTCTGGAGACGCTGATCCAGGAGGGATATACCTTCGTGCCCATCTCCCAGCTGATTCTGGACGGAGAGTACAACACCGATTACACCATTGATCACACGGGCCGGCAGTGTCCGGCATAGCAGAAAAGCCCGCCTCCCTGGATGGGGAGGCGGGTTTCAGTTTGTCAAAAAACCGCTGTTGAGCAGAATCCGTCTCGGTCTGGGCGGCTGTCCCCTCGAGCTCCCCCGCCCTGACTCTGGCAGATTTTATTCTGCACAGCTTTTTCGGAAAACTGAGCCGCCCCGCTGGAACAGATTTGTTCCGGCGGGGCGGCCTGATGACGGGAAATTTAAGCCTCCTGGTAGAGCTCCAGAATGGCCCCGTCCTTCCAGACGAAGGCCAGCCGGTCGCCCTTGTCGTTGGCGGCCATGGGGCCGCAGATGACCGAGTCGGCGTCGGCGATGTAGTGCTCCAGATCGTCCACCTTGTAGGCCACGTGGGGATTGCGGTGGATCTCCTCGGGGAAGGGGGTGCCCTCCTCGAATTTCAGGTACTCGATCTTGTAGTCGTAGTCGTCCACGTTGCTGACCCAGAACTTGGCCCCCTCGTTGTAGACCATGCCGGGCTTCTTGTTGGTAATGGGGATGCCGATGTGCATATAAGTGGCGGACATAGCGATTCCTCCTTATTTGGCGTTCTTGACTTCCTGGTAGACCTCGTAGGCCTGCTGGGCGGTGTAGCCCTCGTGGACCACCTTGCCGATGGCCTGGGCCATGCCGGCGGGGCAGTCGGACTGGAAGATGTTCCGGCCCATGTCCACGCCGTGGGCCCCCTGGTCGATGGCCTTGTAGGCCATCTCCAGCGCCTCCAGCTCGGGCAGCTTCTTGCCCCCGGCGATGACGATGGGCACAGGGCAGGCGGCGGCCACTCGCTCAAAGCCGTCGCAGAAGTAGCTCTTGACGATGTTGGCCCCGTTCTCCGCCAGCACGCGGGTGGCCAGCAGGAAGAACTTCTCCGTGCGCTCCATCTCCTTGCCCACGGCCACCACGCCCAGGGTGGGGATGCCGTACCGGGCGCCGGCGTCGGCAGTGCGGCACAGCAGCTCCAGGGAGCGGCTCTCGCCGGAGGCGCCGATAAAGGTCTGCACCGCCATGCAGTCGGCGTCCATGCGGATGGCGTTCTCAATGTCGCAGGCGATGCCGCCGCCGTTGGACATGTCATCGTAGAGGACGGTGGAGTCGTAGGTCACCCGGACGCAGCGGGCCACCCGCTGGGCGGGAGAGATGCAGGAGCGGATGACCCCCTTGGTGCCCATCAGCACATCCACGTAGGGGATGAGGGGCGGGATCACCAAGTCGATGCGCTCCAAACCGGCGGTGGGGCCCATGATATAGCCGTGGTCAAAGGCCAGCATCACCGCGTTGCCCGACTTGGGGTTGAACATGCGGGCCAGGCGGCTCTTCATGCCGAAGTCACAGTTGGCCGCACCCCGGACATAAAAGCCCTCCTGGGCCACGGGCACGTCCAGATGGTAGTCGTGGGCGGCCTTGTTTCCGATGTTGTCTGCCATGGCTTACTCCTTGCTGTACGCGGGGGTGTGGCAGGGGGTGTTCCAGAGACGGATGAACTCCTCGTCCCACTTGGCGATGTTCATCTGGAAGCCGCCGGCCTCCTGCACGGTGAGGATCTCACCCACCATGCTGGCCACCACCTCAATGTCCCGGGCCTTCAGGAACTCCACCGTGTCCTTGAACAGCACCAGCATCTCCATGGTGGTGGTGGCGCCGCAGCCG
>CASFKT010000219.1 GCA_949295195.1 uncultured bacterium
AATGTAAAACCGATGCACTGCAAAAAGGTGTTCATCCAGATGGATGCGGATTACGCAGGCTCCACCATTCGCCAGGCATACATTACGATGGGGACAATGTTTAAGGCGGCGAAGATGAACGACCTGATTGCAAAGCACCCCATGGATGGCGTTCGGTTTACAAAGCCTGTTCGCGCTGTGGATGATATTTACTATCTGACGCGGGAGGAACAGCGCCTATTTCTCGAAACAGCACGGCGCTCCCACAATTATAACCAGTATGCGCTCATCCTCGAAACGGGATTGCGCACCGGGGAAATGATTGGCTTAACATGGGATGCCATCGACTTTGAGCGCCGGACGCTTACGGTAAACAAGACCTTGGAGTTTCGTCACGCACAGAAAGTTTGGCGTGCCGGTCCTCCCAAAACTCAGCAGAGTTATCGCACCATTCCTTTGACGGATAAGGCGTATGACATTCTGAAAGAGGTGTGGGATAGCCGGAGCGGCAGAAAAGAATCCCCGCTGCTGTCGCAAACGCTGGAATATATGGACAGGCGCACCGGCGTTACTTCCCGGCTTGTGATGCGTGATCTGGTCTTTATCAACTGGCGCACAGGGGAACCGGCGAAAAACAGTTCCTATGATACCCACCTCTATAAGCTTTGCGATGAAGCGGGGCTCAATCGCTTTTGTACTTTGCGATGAAGCGGGGCTCAATCGCTTTTGTATGCACGCGCTGCGTCATACTTACGCAACCCGTGCGATCGAAAGCGGAATGCAGCCGAAAGTGCTGCAAAAGCTGCTGGGACACGCCAGCATCAAAACCACAATGGATCGGTATGTCCATGTAACCGATGAAACGCTGGATCAGGCGGTCACGCAATTTCAGCTCAGCAGCGTATGTTGATATAACCCAATACAAGTCAATGCGTAATTGGCGTAAAAATGGCGTAGCCGCCAAAACGTCAAAGCGCGAAAACCTTGTAAATACGGCATTTTTTAAGGAGATGTAGAAATATATGAAATTAGGAATCGTGGGTCTCCCCAATGT
Source organism: uncultured bacterium (assembly GCA_949295195.1). GTDB lineage: Bacteria > Bacillota > Clostridia > Oscillospirales > Oscillospiraceae > Lawsonibacter. The sequence continues at coordinate 1,034 of CASFKT010000219.1, forward strand.
GGGAAAGAGCACCCTGTTCAACGCCATTACCAACGCCGGCGCGGAGAGCGCCAACTACCCCTTCTGCACCATCGACCCCAACGTGGGCGTGGTGGCGGTGCCCGACGCCCGTCTGGACAAGCTGTCTGAGATGTACCACCCCAAAAAGACCACCCCGGCGGTGATCGAGTTCGTGGACATCGCCGGACTGGTGAAGGGGGCCTCCCGGGGGGAGGGTCTGGGCAACAAGTTTTTGGCCAACATCCGCCAGACCGACGCCATCGTCCACGTGGTGCGCTGCTTTGACGACGAGAATGTGATCCACGTGGAGGGCTCCACCGACCCCATCCGGGATATGGATACCATCGACCTGGAGCTGATCCTGGCCGACGCGGAGATGGTGGACCGCCGCATCGACAAGGCCCAGAAGGCGGCCAAGGGGGACAAGAAGTTCCTGCGTGAGGTGGATGTCTTCACCGGCCTGAAGGGCTGGCTCAACGACGGCAAGTCAGCCCGGAGCTACTTGGGCCAGGTGGATGAGGACGACGCGGCCCTCATTGCCACCTCGGAGCTGCTGTCCCTGAAGCCGGTGATTTATGCGGCCAACCTGGATGAGGACGGATTTTCCGATCCGGAGGGGGTGGCCTACTACCAGCAGGTGAAGGAGCGGGCGGCCTCGGAGGGAGCTCAGGTGATCCCCGTGTGCGCCAAGCTGGAGGCGGAGATCGCCGAGCTGGAACCCGAGGAGAAGAAGATGTTCCTGGACGACCTGGGTGTGCCCGAGTCCGGCCTGGACCGGCTGGTGAAGGCCAGCTATACCCTGCTGGGCCTCATCTCCTATTTGACCTCCGGCGAGGACGAGTGCCGGGCCTGGACTATCACCAAGGGTACCAAGGCGCCCCAGGCCGCCGGCAAGATCCACTCCGACTTTGAGCGGGGCTTTATCCGGGCGGAAGTGATCGCCTACGACGACCTGATGGCCTGCGGCTCTATGGCCGCCGCTCGGGAGAAGGGCCTCATCCGCTCCGAGGGCAAGGAATACATCGTCCAGGACGGCGACATTATCCTCTTCCGGTTCAACGTGTAAGGACCGGGACACGCCGGACAAATTTTGAAAAAACAGTTGTATTTTCTTCGTCCATCGTGTACACTATGGACAACAGAATCCGTATGAGGAGGAATTGCCTTATGAAAGTTGCCCGCTTCCGAACTGGGGGACTACGCCAAGACCAAGGTCCAGCAGAGGGCCTGCGCCTCGGAGTATGAGGACTACGAGGAATAACAGTGGATAAAAAACAGCCGCAAAATGCGGCTGTTTTTTTCAGTCTGTCAAAGAACCTATGCTTTCAGAAGAAGGAGACGAGAAAATAGGGATAAAAAGGGAGAAAAATGCGGAAAAACGAGAGTGAGGAATAGCTTTCCAGTTCCAGATGGCCAGCTTTTTCGGGTTCATGGCAGCATTGTTTCATAAAACAGGGGTTTACTCATGCTATCGCACCCCCAATTTCCTCTCGTAACCTTCACAAGATAAGTTGGATATGTCGTCTGCAGCATATTGCACAGATGAATGAAAAGGATGAAGGATAAGGCCTCGGCGGTTAAAGCTGAAGTTGCAGACAACAATTTGATGAGAGAAGGTCATACCTGCCCTTCCCCTGGGCGGCAAATCGTGGTACAATAGCATCCGCGAAAAACGGGCCGGAACGGCTCAAAAAATAGATTTATTTTTCGAGAAGAGAGAGGAACGGTATCTATGAGCATCGTAAAGGATATGTCCCTGGCCCCCTCCGGCCACCAGAAGATTCAGTGGGTGCGGGACTTCATGCCCGCCCTCAGCGGCATTGAGGAGCGCTTCCGCCGGGAGAAGCCCTTCGAGGGGCTGACCATCGCCGTCTCCGTCCACCTGGAGGCCAAGACCGCCAACCTGGGGCTGGTTCTCCGGGAGGGGGGCGCCCAGGTGTATCTCACCGGCTGCAACCCCCTGTCCACCCAGGATGACGTGGCCGCCGCCATGGCCGACCTGGGAGTGGAGACCTTCGGCGTCCACGGGGTGGATATGCAGGGGTACGAGGACCTGCTGGTGGAGACCCTGAAGTGCCGCCCCCACCTGATCGTGGACGACGGGGGCGACCTCATCTCCCTGCTGGGGGGCAAGTGCGCCCAGTACGGGGACCGGCTGCTGGGCGGCTGTGAGGAGACCACCACCGGCATCCACCGCCTGTACGCCCGGGAGCGGGCGGGCATCCTGCCCTGCCCCATGATGGCGGTGAACGACGCCAAAGCCAAGCACTACTACGACAACAAGTACGGCACCGGCCAGTCCTCCTGGGACGCCATCATGCACACCACCAACCTGATGGTGGCGGGCAAGACGGTGGTGGTGGCCGGCTACGGCTGGTGCGGCAAGGGCATCGCCATGCGGGCCAAGGGCATGGGGGCCGACGTGATCGTCACCGAGGTGGACCCCTTCAAGGCCCTGGAGGCCACTATGGAGAACTTCCGGGTCATGCCCATGGACGAGGCGGCCAAGTACGGGGACATCTTCGTCACCGCCACCGGCTGCAGGGACGTGATTGTGGAGCGCCACTTCCAGGTGATGAAGGACAACGCCATCCTGTGCAACTCCGGCCACTTTGACTGCGAGGTGGACGTGAAACGCCTGGGCGAGCTGGCGGTGGAGCGCTTCTCCCGCCGGGAGAACATCGAGGGCTTCCGCCTGCCCGACGGCCGCACCCTCAACGTGCTGGCCGAGGGCCGTCTGGTCAACCTGGCGGCGGGCAACGGCCACCCGGCGGAGATTATGGACATGTCCTTCGCCGTCCAGGCCCTGTCCCTGGAGTGGATGGCCAAGCACGCCGGTCAGCTGGAGAAGAAGGTCTACAACGTCCCTGAGGAGATCGACGACCAGATCGGCCGGGTGAAGCTGGCCGCCATGGGCCTGTCCATCGACACCCTCACCCAGGAGCAGAAGGACTATCTGGCCGGCTGGGAGGCGTGACCGGCCGCCCGGCGGCATGTCCGCCGGGCACATTTCCAATTTTCAAACAAGGCCTATTCTATTCCCGGGGAAGATTTGTTATAATAACGGTACGATCATACTCTGGGGGCGTGCGCCCCCGGTTTTATTTGGAGGTTCTATGGAGCGGTTTGAACAGCTGGCGGCGGCGCTGAGACAGTCCTGCCCAGCCCTGGAATTGAGAGAGCATGAGCCCATGGCCCGCCACACCACCTTCCGCATCGGCGGCCCGGTGCGGCTGATGGCCCTGCCCCGCAGCGAGGGGGAGGTGCTGGCCTGCCTGAGAGAGGCGGAGCGGGCCCAGGTCCGGCTGGTGGTGCTGGGCAACGGCTCCAATCTGCTGGCGGCGGACGGGGAGATCCCGTGCTTTGCGGTGCTGCTCACCGGTCTGGACGCCCTGGAGCGGACGGGGGAGCGGGAGATCTGGGCCGGGGCGGGGGTGTCTCTGGCCCGGCTGGCCTCGTTTGCCGCTCAGGAGGGGCTGGCGGGCTTGGAGTTTGCCCATGGCATCCCTGGTACCCTGGGGGGCGGCGTGCTGATGAACGCCGGCGCCTACGGGGGCGAGATGGTCCAGGTGGTGAAGGAGGTCACCGCCGCCGGGCGGAGCGGCGTGGAGACGGTCCCGGCGGAGCAGTGCGGGTTCTCTTACCGCCGCAGCGCATTTTCCGACGGGGAGCGGGTCATTCTGGGGGCGAAATTTCAGCTTGAGCCGGACGACCCCGCCGCCATCCGGGGCCGCATGGACGAACTGGCCCGGCGGCGGAAGGAGAAGCAGCCCCTGGAGTGGCCCAGCGCCGGGTCCATGTTCAAGCGGCCCCAGGGCCACTTCGCCGCCGCCCTCATCGAGCAGTGCGGGCTGAAAGGCTTCACCGTGGGCGGGGCCCAGGTGTCCGAGAAGCACGCGGGCTTTGTCATCAACCGAGGTGGGGCCACCTGCGCCGACGTGCTCGCTCTGGTGGAGCGGGTGAAGGAGCGGGTGCTCCAGCAGACCGGCGTGGAGCTGGAGATGGAAGTGCGGGTACTGCGGTAAGATGGACGGATACACGAGAGAGGACCTGTCCGAGTCTTTGACCGCCGTTGAGTCGATCATTCACAAGTGCGAGGCGGCCCAGAAGAAATTTTCTCCGGGCACCTCCCACCACACCCTGCTGAAGCGGCGGCTGAAGGCCATGTATCTGTCCCGGGCGCTGATCCTCCGGGAACTGACTGGGGACGGCGGCAGAGAGAAATAGAGGTGTACAGCCATGGAATTTATCATCATCTCCGGCCTGTCCGGGGCGGGCAAGAGCCGGGCGGCCTCCATCATGGAGGACATGGGCTTTTTCTGTGTGGACAATCTGCCCGCCCCTCTGATCCCCAAGTTCGCCGAGCTGGGGATGGGGGGCAACGGGGAGTACGACCGGGTGGC
>CASFKT010000220.1 GCA_949295195.1 uncultured bacterium
TTCCGGCCATTGATCTATACGACGGGAAGGTGGTCCGCCTGACAAAGGGGGACTACGCCCAGATGACCGTCTACCGGGACGACCCGGCGGCCCAGGCGGCGGACTTCCAGGCCGCCGGGGCCAAGTGGCTCCACACCGTGGACCTGGAGGGGGCCAAGGACGGCACCACCCCTAATTTCCCGGTGATCGCCGCCATCTGTAAAAAAACCGACCTGAAAGTGGAGATCGGCGGGGGCATCCGCAGCCTGGACACCATCCAGAAGTATCTGGACATCGGGGTGTCCCGGGTAATTTTGGGCACCGCCGCCGTCACCGACCCCAAGTTTTTGGAGCGCGCCCTGGACCGCTTCGGCAGCCAGGCGGCGGTGGGGGTGGACCTGAAGGACGGGGCCATCGCCATCAAGGGCTGGAAGGAGACCGCCCCGGAGCGGGCCGAGGACTTCTTTACCCGCCTGTGCGGCCTGGGGGTCAAGACCGTCATCTGCACCGACATCTCCAAGGACGGCATGCTGGGGGGCGCCAACGTGGAGCTCTATCAAAGTCTCTCCCAGCAGTTCCCCCTGGACTTCATCGCCTCGGGCGGTGTGTCAAGTATTTCCGACTTACAGAAACTGAAAGCTCTGGGACTGTACGGGGCCATCCTGGGCAAAGCCCTGTACACCGGGGCCCTGGACCTGAAAGCGGCTTTGAAGGAGGTGGAGTGAGATGGTGACCAAGCGGATCATCCCCTGTCTGGACATCAAGGACGGACGGGTGGTGAAGGGGGTCAACTTCTTAAACCTCCAGGACGTGTCCAACCCGGTGAAGCTGGCGGACTACTACTCCCGCTCCGGGGCGGACGAGCTGGTTTTCTATGACATCACTGCCTCCTTTGAGGGGCGGAAGCTGTTCACCGACATTCTCACGGCGGTGGCCTCCACCATCTTCATCCCCCTCACCGTGGGGGGCGGCATCAACAGCCTGGAGGACTTTGAGCGGGTGCTGTCCTGCGGGGCGGACAAGGTGTCCGTCAACTCCGGGGCCATCAAGAACCCGGAGCTCATCGGCCAGGCGGCCAAGCGGTACGGAGACCAGTGCGTGGTGCTGTCCGTGGACGCCAAGCGGGTGGATGGAACGTACCACGTGTTTTTGAACGGCGGCCGGGTGGACACCGGCCTGGATGCCCTGGAGTGGATTCGCCAGGGGGTGGACCGGGGCGCCGGGGAGGTGGTGGTCAACTCCATCGACACCGACGGGGTAAAGCAGGGTTTTGACCTGGAGATGCTCCGGGACGTGAGCGAGATCGTCCACGTGCCGGTGATTGCCTCCGGCGGGGCCGGGGGCGTGCAGGACTTCGTGGACTTGTTCCGGGAAATTCCCGACATGTCCGCCGGTCTGGCGGCCAGCATCTTCCACTTTGGAGAGGTGGCCATCCCCGATTTGAAGCAAGTGCTGCGGGAGAACGGAGTGTGCGTGCGGCTATGATGGACTTGGATACCTTGAAATTTGACGACCGGGGGCTCATCCCCGCCATCGTCCAGGACGCGGACACGGGGAAAGTGCTCACCCTGGCCTACATGAACCGGGAGTCTCTGAAAATTTCCCTGGAAAAGAAGCTCACCTGCTTCTGGTCAAGGTCCCGGCAGGAGCTGTGGCTCAAGGGGGAGACCAGCGGAAACTACCAGCACATTGTGGAGCTGCGGGCCGACTGCGACAAGGACGCCCTGCTGGTGCGGGTGCGCAAGGACGGACCCGCCTGCCACCTGGGCACCGACTCCTGCTTTGACGGAAATCCCATTTATGAGAGCGAGGAAGATTGACATGGAAGAACAGTTCAGCTACGAGGGGCTCTATCAGCTGCTCCAGGAGCGCAACGCCCAGCGGCCGGAGGGGTCCTACACCACCTACCTCTTTGAGAAGGGCCTGGACAAAATTTTGAAGAAGGTGGGGGAGGAGTGCACCGAGGTTATCATCGCCGCCAAGGCCGAGGACCACAAGGAGACGGTGTACGAGATTGCCGACCTGGCCTACCACGTGATGGTGCTCATGGTCCAGGCGGGCATCTCACTGGACGAGGTGAAGGCGGAGCTGGCCAGCCGCCACGTCATTGACCACAAGGTCAAGCAGGAGAAGATGGCTTCCGACTTTTCCTGACCTACTTTTCTTTCAAGAAAAGTAGGCAAAAGAAGTTCCTTTTCTTAAAAGAAAAGGAACCAAAAGAACTTTGGGCGAAACTGCGTTTCGCCTCTTGGAGTTAAGAAAGCCTCAACAAAAAACTGTGCCCCGCCGCAAAGCAAGCGGCGGGGCGTTTTTGTATATTTACCGGCCGGGGAGGCAGCGCAGGGGCGGGCCGTCCAGGGCGATCACCTGGTCGGCCAGGGAGCGCACCAGCCCCTCGTGGCTGGAAAGGACCACCGGCGCGCCCAGCTTCTTGAGGGCGGCCATCAGGGCCCGGATGCGGTCCCCGTCCACCCCGGTGAAGGGCTCGTCCAGCAGATAGAGCTTCCCGCCCAGGGCCAGGGCCCGCACCAGGGCCAGCCGCCGCTTCATGCCCCCAGACAGAGCGGCGGGGAGGGCGGTTTTTTCCGCCTCCAGACCGGCCAGGGCCAGCCAGCGGCCCGCCTCCCCCCGGCGGGACTTGGGGAGCACGTCGGTGAGGTGCTGCTCCGCCGTGCGCCAGGGGAACAGCCGGTCCTCCTGAAAGAGGAAGGCCGTCTCGTTGGGGGCAATGCCGGAGATAGTTCCGCTTTGGGGTTGTTCCAGCCCGGCGATGCACCGCATAAGGGTGGTCTTGCCGCAGCCGGAGGGGCCGGACAGCACCGTCACCCCCGTGTCCGGCAGGGTGAGGGAGAAGCGGTCCAGCACCAGCTTGTCCCCGTAGGCCAGGGTCAGGTTGGAAATCTGAATCATGCCGCCGCCCCCTCTCCTCTGCGCTGGATGAGCCGGGTGAGGAAGCGCTCCATGAGCAGGCTCAGGCAGATGACCACCGCCGTCCAGGCGAACAGGTCCGCCGTCTCAAAGGCCTGCTTGGCGTGGTTGATCTCGGTGCCGATGCCCGGCCGGGGGAGGCAGAGGACCTCGGCGGCCACCCCGGACTTCCAGGCCAGCCCCATGGCGGTGGTGACGGCGGAGAGCAGGTAGGGCTTTAAGCTGGGGAGGTACACCAGACGGACGGTCTTTCCCCGGGAAAACCGGTAGGCCCGGGAGAGCTCCAGCAGCTGCTTGTCAGTGGAGCGGATGCCCTGGGTCAGGTTCTCCCACACCACCGGCAGGACCATGAGGCCGGAGATCACCGCCGGCACCTGGTTGCGGCCCGTCCACAGGAGGACCAGCAGGATGAAGGAGGCCACCGGGGTGGCCCGGACAATGCGGATCACCGGGGCGAACAGC
>CASFKT010000221.1 GCA_949295195.1 uncultured bacterium
GTATTTTATGCGCGAAAAACCGTTTTTCCGTTGAGTACAGTCTCCACGACCTTCACCTTCGGGAAGTCCGCCGGGTCCATATGGAACAGGTCCCCGTCCAGCACCACCAGGTCGGCCAGCCTGCCCACCTCCAGGGTACCCCGGACCGCCTCGTCCCGGCTGGCCCAGGCGGCGTCGGAGGTGAACAGCCGCAGCCCCTCCTCCACGGTGAGGGCCTGCTCGGGCAGATAGGTTTTCGTCCCCGCCCGGTTCTGCCGGGTCACCGCCGCGCGCAGGTTATCCAGGATGTCAAAGGGCTCCACGGGGCAGTCGGAGCCGCCGCTGGCGTGCAGCCCCAGCTCCAGCATGGACTTCCAGTTGTAACACTCCCGGGCGTGGGCCTCCCCCACCCGCTGGGCAATGACCTCCATGTCCGCCTCAATGAAGATGGGCTGGATGTAGGCTTGAAGGTTTAATTTCCGCATCCGCTCCAGCAGAGCGGGGGAGGTGGTCTGGGCGTGGACCACCCCGTGGCGGGCCTGGGGCCAGGGGTCCTCCCGCTGGACCCGCTCCACCGCGTCGCACACCTTCTGCAGGGCCAGATCTCCGATGGCGTGGACGGCCACGTCCATTCTCCGGCGGTGGGCCGCCCGGATCAGCTCATACAGCTCCTCCTCCGTGTGGATGGGGATGCCGTGGTTATCCGGCTCGTCCACATATCCGGCGATCATCTCCGCCGACTTGGCCCCCAGGGAGCCGTCCTGAAGCAGTTTACGAGGACCGGTGCGGAACAGGCTGGTCCGGTCCTCCGGGGAACTGCGCAGGGCCTGGAAGGCCTCAAAGTCCTCCGGCTCCACCAGACACTGCTCGTACACCCGGACGGTGAGCTCCCCGTCCCGCTCCATCGCCCGAAACAGCTCCACCAGGTGGGCGGGACTGGTCCCGGAGAGCACCTGCAGGTCGTCGGAGTGGACACAGGTGATCCCCGCGGCGTTTAGATCGGCCGCCCCGCTCCGGATCATGTCCCGGATCTCCTGGTCGCTCTCCGGGGGGATGATCTCCATATAGAGGCGCATGGCCTCCTCCCGGAGGAAGCCGTGTTCCACGTCCACCTTCTCCCACACCGCCGTGGGCACCTGGTCCCGGATCTCAGTCAGCCGCTCCACCATGGCGGTGTTGCAGGCGGCGATGTGGGCGCACACCCGCAGCAGGCAGATGGGGATTTCAGTGGAGATGCGGTCCAGATCCCGCCGCTCGGGCATGCGCCCCTCCGCCAGGTGCTCCTGGTTCCAGCCCATGCCCAGCAGGCAGGCGGGATGGTTTTGGGCGATCCGCTCCCGGCCCATGCGGACGATGGACTCGATGGAGTCCACCCCAAACAGGGCCAGATTCTTCTGAAACAGCACATAGTGGAGCAGGTGCATGTGGGTGTCCGAGAAGCCGGGGAGCACCTGCCTCCCCTCCAGGTCGATGATCTCATCCCAGTTTTGGGTCAGGGCCTCCTGGTCGGTCCCCAGAAATACAATGGTTTCGTTCTCCACCCCAACGGCCTCACAGCGGCGCATAGGGCGGGCCATAGAGTCCACCTTGCCGTGGCACCAAAGTCTGCGCATGTCGGTCTCCTCCCGCGTCTTGGTAGTTCCCATTATACAGGATTCTCGAAAAAAGGCCAGAGAAATTCAAAAACGCGGACCGCAAAAAACGGTCCGCGTTTTGTTTGGGCGTCAATTTTCGGAATACCGGGACAGGAACTGGCGGGTGCGCTCCTGCTGGGGGTTCTCGATCACCTGCCGGGCGTCGCCCTGTTCCACAATGACCCCGCCGTCCATGAAGATCACCTGGTCGGCCACGTCCCGGGCGAAGGCCATCTCGTGGGTAACGATGATCATGGTAGTCTTCTGCTCTGCCAGCCCCCGGATGACCTTCAGCACCTCGCCGGTGAGCTCCGGGTCCAGGGCGGAGGTGGGCTCGTCAAAGCACAGAATGTCCGGGTGGAGGGCCAGAGCCCGGGCGATGGCCACCCGCTGCTGCTGCCCGCCGGAGAGCTGACTGGGGTAGTGGTTTACCCGGTCCGTCAGCCCCATTTTGGCCAGCAGCTCCCTGCCCTCCGCTTCAATCTCCGCCAGGATCTCCTTCTTCCGGCTCTTAAAGTCAGGCTGCTCCTGGGCCAGCAGTTCCTTGGCCAGAGTGACGTTTTTCAGAGCGGTGTACTGGGGAAACAGGTTGAAGGACTGGAATACCAGGCCGAAGTGAAGGCGCTTCTTCCGCACCTCACTCTCCTTCTGGGTGGCCGGGTCCTCTGCATCGAAGATGACCTCACCATTTACCGCGATGCGGCCCTGGTTCGGAGTCTCCAAAAAGTTCAGGCACCGGAGCAGGGTGGTCTTGCCGCTGCCGGAGGAGCCGATAATCGCCAGGGCCTGGCCCTGCTCCAAATCAAAGCTGATGTCCTCCAGAACCCGGGTATCACCAAAGTGTTTTTCAATGTTATGTACTTCCAAAATCGGCATATCCGTGTCCCCCTTATACCCGGAAATAGTCTAGCTTCTTTTCCAGCCGTCCCAGCACCATGGTCACAATGGCGCTGAACGCCAGATAGTATACAGCTGTAAACATCAGCGGCCACCATAGACCAGAGATGCCCTGATTGCCTTTCATAAAGGACTCGGCTGCCCAAATGACCTCCTGCAGGGCAATGGCCCGTGCCAGGGAGGTGTCCTTCACCAGCGTAATAATCTCATTAGACATGGGGGGAACAATCCGCTTGATCATCTGAAGCAGGGTGACCTTGAAGAATATTTGTCTTTTTGTCATTCCCAGGACCAAACCTGCCTCGTTTTGCCCCGCAGGCACGCCTTGGATACCGCCCCGGTAGATTTCAGAGAAATAGAAGGCATAATTCACAATGAAGGCCGCACACACAGCCGTCATCCGCCCGATCTCGCCCCGGGGCCAGGGGCTCCCGCCTTCCAGAACCAAGCCAGGAACATAGTATATGGCAATGATCTGAAGAATCAAAGGCGTGCCCCGGACAATCCAGACCAGCACTCTGGTAACCATACTAATAGGCCGAAATGAAATAAGTGCACGGGCCACTTTACCAGGCTCCCGCCCATGGCGGAACAACACCCAACGGGTGGGGCGCGCCAGCGGTGCCCAGCGATTCATGGAGCCGAAGGCAATGACCAACCCTAAGGGCAATGCCCCAATCAGAGTAACAAAAAACAGCTCCAAAGTAACTATAAAACCTTGGTTCAGCGCCGCCAGTACAGTCTGGGTCACCGATGATTGAAAAAACTCGACCATTGGGAGTCGTCCTCTCTGTCTTTAATAGTGGGACCAATACCGCTCAAAAGCAGAGAGCGAATACGCTCTCTGCTTTCTGAGGG
>CASFKT010000222.1 GCA_949295195.1 uncultured bacterium
CTCCCGCTGCCAGGGGGAGTCGGGGGAGAAGGCGAAGCCGGGCTGCCGCTGCCGCTGGGCGTAGAGCTGGATGAGGCCCTTGGCCAGGTCCTCCACCGCTTTCTTGGCCTTCTTTTTGGCCCGCTCCCAGTCGGTGCCCCCCAGCTTGGACAGTTTCCTGGTCTCCTGGGCGTCCTCGCCTCCGCCGATATATTTGGAGATCAGGTCCAGCTGGGTGGCAGGCACATACAGCACGTCGGAGCCCGCGTAGGCGATCTTCACATAGTCCTTCTCAATGCCGTCGGCGGGCATCTTCACCATGCCCACATACCGGCCCACCCCGTGGTGCTCGTGGACCACCAGGTCCCCGGGGGCCAGGTCGGCGTAGGACTTCAGCTTCTGCCGGTTGGTGGGGCCCTTCTTGGCGGCGGCCCGGGAGCGGGAGGGCTTTCTTGCACCCCCCTCCTGCCCCTCGGTGATGACGGCCAGTTTCAAATCCGGGTACTCCAGCCCGCCGGACAGTCCCCCCACCGTGAGGATGATCTGCCCCGGCTTGGGCAGGGTTTTGAGGGCAAAGTCCACGGCGGACTTCACCTTCTGCTCCCGCAGGAGGGTCTGGAGGTTCAGGCAGCGCTGCTCGCTGGACACCAGCACCAGCACGGAAAAGCCCGCGCTCTGGTAGTGGGAGAGGTCCTGCACCGCCGTCTCCAGGCTGGCCCCGAAGGAGGGCAGCTGCTTGGCCATGACGGACAGGAGGCACTTGGGGTACACCGGGTAGGAGGACAGGGAGAAGGAGTCCAGGTAGGCGAAGGGAAAATCCTCCAGCCTCCGGCACAGCCGGTCGAAGGGGAGGCACAGCTCCCCGCAGGAGCCGTCCAGCTCCCCCCGCTCCAGCAGGGTCTTTACGTCCTCCTCCAGCTGCCACTGATAGGTCTTGGCCCGCTCCCCCACCCGGCTGCTCTCGGACAGGAGGACGCAGGCGTCCAGGGGCAGGAAGTCCGCCGCCGTGGCCAGCTTGGGGTAGATGAGGGGCAGGTACCGGTCGGCGGCGGGGAAGGAGCGGCCCTCCCCCAGGGCGTCCCGGTCCTGCTGGAGGGTGACGGCCAGGTCCTCGTTCCCGTCCCTCCGGGCCTTGGCGGAGAGCTGATCCAGCCGCTCCAGCAGACCGGACAGCCCGCCCTGGGAGAGCTGGGGCAGGGTCTCCGCCGCGGGCAGGAGGACAGCCCGGTCCACATTCTCGGTGCGCCGCTGGGTGGAGGGGTCAAAGGTCCCCATGGTGTCCAGCTCGTCCCCCCAGAACTCCGCCCGGACGGGGGCGGCCATGCCGGGGGAGTACACGTCCAGAATGCCCCCCCGCAGGGCGAACTGGCCCGCCCCCTCCACCTGGTCACAGCGGACGTAGCCGGCGGCGGTGAGGGCCTCGGTGAGCTGGTTCAGGTCGGCCTGCTGCCCCGGTTCCAGCACCGCGCAGACAGAGTCCAGCACCTGGGGCGGCAGGGTGCGCTGCTGGAGGGCCTCCACCGTGGCCACCAGACAGGGGAGCTCCCCCCGGTGGAGCTTCCACAGCAGGGCCAGCCGCCGGTGCTCCCACTGGCGGGAGACGGTGGCGATGCTGTGGAACACGAAGGAGCGGGAGGCCAGCACCGGGACCGCCCCTCCGGTGAGATAGGACAGGTCCCGGGCCATCCGCCCGGCCTCCCCCTCGTCGGCGCACACCACCACCACAGGACGGCCGGTCTCCTGCCCCAGGGCGGCGGCGAAGTGGGCCCGGTGGACCGCCGCCAGGCCGGAGACGGCGGCGGGGGACTTCCCGCCCTCCAGAGCGGCGGTCAGCTCCTGAAATTCCGGCAGATTTTTTAAAACAGAGCGGAGCAATTCCACTCACAATCACTCCCTGTATCAAACTATTCCATGATATGGAAATTATAACGCGGCAATGCCCCCCGGTCCGTGGGACAGGGGGGTTCTATCAAGTACAGCACTAGTTTACCCGCTTTCCGCCCCTCCGTCAAGCCGGGGCCTATCCCAAAGTGGGAGCTGGATGCGGAAAAAGTTCCTCTGCCGCCGGATAGACGGCAGAGGAACCTGAGCTTGTCAAAAACCTCTGTTGAGTAGAATTTGTCTCAGCGTTGGCGGGAGAGTAACGGCATTTTGAGCGGGTCAGGTGCCGTCGGTGGGGACCACCTTGTGCTCCCGGTAGTATTCCACCCACTGGTACTCCAGCAGGCGGTCGGCCACCTCCTGGGGCAGGTCGTCGATGAGCTCCCCGTCGGGGGTCAGGTACAGGCCCTGGCTGTGGACCAGGGGGGTGAGGGAGCGGATCTCCTCCGCGTACTGGAGGAAGGCGGGGCCGGTCCACCCGCACTGCTCGAACAGCTCGTTCATCAGGAAGCAGGGGGAGAAGTCGCCGCCCTCCCCCTGGAAGTCCCGGTCCAGGGTCTCCTTGGCGGCGGAGTTGGCCCAGATCAGGTAGGGGGTGGAGTAGTACTCGTAAAAGCCCTCCAGGGTGGACAGGTCAAAGTTGGCCCCAATGCCGGTATAGGCGCTGTTCCCGTTGCCGCCCCAGGGCTTGTGGTCGCCGAACAGGACCAGCACCACCGGCTCGTCCATGGCCTCCAGCTCGTCCACCATGGCGGTGACCGCGTCGATGGTCAGATTGATGCCGTGGAGGTAGTTGTTGAACACGTTGCAGGACTCCTCCGGCAGGCCGTCGGCCTCCGGGTCCAGATAGACCTCCAGGGAGGTGTGGTCCTCCTCGTAGGGGCCGTGGTTCTGATAGCTCACCGAGAAGGAGAACACCGGACGGCTGCTCTCCTCCAGCTGGGCCTGCAGGTCCTTCACAATTTCCTCGGTGAGGATGTAGTCGGAGTTCCACTGGGCCTCCACCGGGTCCACCAGCTCGCCGTAGTGGTTTTCGGTGAACCAGTACTCCTGGAAGCCCAGATACTGGTTTACGTTCTCCCGGTCATAGAACCAGCCGAAGCCCGGGTGCCCGCCCCGGGTCTGGTAGCCCTGGCGGTCAAAGTACCACACATAGGAGTCGGTGGCCTTGGTGAAGTCCTGGTGCTGGCTGTAGCCGGTGAGGAAGGCCCACTCGGTGTCCACCGTGCCGCCGGCGAAGATGTTGGTGAGCAGGTTACCGGACACCGACTCCTCCTCCAGCTGGTGCCACGGCTCGTAGACCGCCTGCACCGCCTCCAGGTCCGCCAGGGCGGGGAAGTCGGTGAGGTCGCAGAAGGCCTCCAGCATGATGCCCACCACATTGACCTCCTGCTCCTCCGGGATGTCCGCCTCGGCGTAGGACTCCAGGATGGCCTGGGCCGCCTGGGGGTCGTACCGCTCCGGGGGATGGGGGACCAGATCCTGAA
>CASFKT010000223.1 GCA_949295195.1 uncultured bacterium
GGCTCCCCGGAGAAGGCCATGAAGTCGGCCTTCGTCTCCGCCATCGACTCCTATCTGAAGCAGCAGGGCAAGTACCAGAAGAACGAGGCCAAGATCACCTTCAACGACATCCAGGACGCCCTGGTGCTGGTGTCCAACAACTTCTCCACCCAGACCTCCTACGAGAACCAGACCAAGAAGGCCATCAACAACAAGTTCGTCCAGGAGGCCATGACCGACTTCCTCCGGTCCCAGCTGGAGGTCTACTTCATCGAGAACCCCTTCGACGCCCAGAAGATTGCCGAACAGGTTTTGATCAACAAGCGCTCCCGGGAGACGGCGGAGCGCACCCGGCTGAACATCAAAAAGAAGCTCACCGGGTCCATGGACATCTCCAACCGGGTGCAGAAGTTTGTGGACTGCCGCACCAAGGACGTGTCCAAGCGGGAGCTCTACATCGTGGAGGGCGACTCCGCCATGGGGGCCGTCAAGCTCAGCCGGGACGCGGAGTACCAGGGGATCATGCCCGTCCGGGGCAAGATCCTGAACTGTCTGAAGGCGGACTACGCCAAGATCTTCAAGAGCGACATCATCACCGACCTGCTGAAGGTGCTGGGCTGCGGGGTGGAGGTAAAGGACAAGCACGTGAAGGACCTGTCCGCCTTCGACCTGGACAACCTGCGGTGGAACAAGGTGGTCATCTGCACCGACGCCGATGTGGACGGCTTCCAGATCCGTACCCTGATCCTCACCATGCTCTACCGGCTGACCCCCACCCTCATCCAGCAGGGGTACGTGTATATCGCCGAGTCCCCCCTGTACGAGATCACATGCAAGGAGAAGACCTGGTTCGCCTACTCCGACAAGGAGAAAAACGACATTGTGGCCTCCCTGGAGGGGAAGAAGTACGACATTCAGCGCTCCAAGGGCCTGGGCGAGAACGAGCCGGATATGATGTGGCTGACCACCATGAACCCGGAGACCCGGCGGCTCATCAAGGTCATGCCCGAGGATGTGGAGCGCACCGCCCAGATCTTCGACCTGCTGCTGGGGGACGACCTCCAGGGCCGGAAAAACCACATTGCGGACAACGGATATAAGTATCTGGAGCTGGCGGATATTTCCTAATATGCAGATTTGGAGCGGATTTGTGCGATGAAACTGGTGGAGAAAACCCGGCGGGACCCGGAATTGATCGCCCGGCTGCTCACCGTATGGGAGCGGTCGGTCCAGGCCACCCACACCTTCCTGTCCGGGGAGGAGATCGCTAAAATCAAACCCTATGTACCCCAGGCTCTGGAGCAGGTCCCCCACCTGATCGTCCTGGAGGACGAGGGCGGAGCGCCGGCGGCGTTTATGGGGATCGCGGAGCAGAAGCTGGAGATGCTGTTTCTCTCCCCGGAGGCCCGGGGAAAGGGACATGGAAAGCGCCTGCTTCAATACGGGATTGAGCGGTACGCGGTCCAGGAAGTGACTGTAAACGAGCAGAATCCCCAGGCCATCGGATTTTATGAGCACATGGGGTTTCAGACCTACCGGCGCACGGAGCGGGACGAACAGGGCGGGCCGTATCCGCTGCTGTATATGCGGCGCGTGCCGCCGTATGTTTCATCTGAGGGACGGTTTTAGGGGGACGTTTCGCTCCCCATACGGTGCTTTTCGCGGGGGCCGGCCCCAGGTCAGCCCGCGGGCGGCCCAGTGTGCCGCCCCTACGGACCTCATCCGCCTCGCTGCGCTCGGCACCTTCCCCTAAAGGGGAAGGCAAAACCCAGGCGCACCAATGGAATCGCACCAGCTACAATTTTTGCAAACTCAGGGCCCAGTGGCCCGGGAGGAATCGCAGAGGCCACTCAGATTTTGCGCGCCGGAAATATTGAGGAACCTACCAGTAGCGCGTCCCCCGTAATGGGGTTCTAGGGGACGGCGAATATGGGCGCGGAGCGCCCATCCTGAGCCGCCCCCTAGCGGTTCTTTGGTGACTTTCTGGGCGTCCAGAAAGTCACTCGCCGCCCGCAGGCGGCGAAATCCCCATGCGAAAAGAATCAGCCAGCGGCCCGATGAGGGTATCGGGCCCTACAGGGGAAAACCTGAGTGGGGGGCGGCGGCGGGGGCAAGCCCCCGCCCTACGGGGTGGGGAAAGACGAAACAGACGGCGAAACTTCTCTGCTCAATTTCTAGTGATTGATATAAAAAGTGTATGGATGAAGAATAAGGACGGAATCAAATGCCAAAGAAGAAGCAACCCAACGACAAAAAGCCAAAAGTGGAAAACTCCAACGTGATGGGCCTCCACGCCGAGGTGCTGGAGCAGCCCATCACCGAGACCCTGGAACTCAACTACATGCCCTACGCCATGAGCGTCATCGTCTCCCGGGCCATCCCGGAGATCGACGGCTTTAAGCCCAGCCACCGGAAGCTGCTGTACACCATGTACGACATGGGCCTGCTGAACAAACCCCGCACCAAGTCGGCCAACGTGGTGGGGGCCACCATGAAATTAAACCCCCACGGGGACGCGGCCATCTACGACACTATGGTCCGCCTCAGCCGGGGCTACGGGGCCCTGCTCCACCCCTTTGTGGACAGCAAGGGCAACTTCGGCAAGGTGTACTCCAGGGACATGGCCTGGGCGGCCAGCCGGTACACCGAGGTGCGGCTGGACCCCATCTGCGCCGAGCTGTTCCGGGACATCGACCAGGACACGGTGGACTTTGTGGACAACTACGACGGTAAGCTGAAGGAGCCCTCCCTGCTGCCCACCACCTTCCCCAACGTGCTGGTGTCCGCAAACCAGGGCATCGCCGTGGGCATGGCCAGCAACGTGTGCGGGTTCAACCTGGGGGAGGTGTGCGACACAACCATCGCTTATCTGAAAAACCCGGACTGCGACATCATGGCCACCCTGAAGGCCCCCGACCTGCCCACCGGGGGCGAGCTGATCTACGACCCGGCGGCCCTGGGGGAGATCTACCGCACCGGCCGGGGCTCCTTTAAGGTCCGGGCCAAGTGGCGGTATGTGAAGGAAGAAAACCTGATCGAGGTCTACGAGATCCCCTACTCCACCACCTCCGAGGCCATCATGGACAAGGTGGCCGAGCTGGTGAAGGCGGGGAAGATCAAAGAGATCGCCGACATGCGGGACGAGACCGACCTGACCGGCCTAAAGCTGGCCATCGACTTAAAGCGGGGCACCGACCCGGACAAGCTCATGGCCAAGCTGTTCCGTATGAGCCCTCTCCAGGACTCTCAGTCCTGCAACTTCAACATCCTCATCGCCGGCATGCCCCGGGTGATGGGGGTGCGGGAGATTCTGGAGGAGTGGACCGCCTGGCGTGCTGAATCCGTACGGCGGCGGGTCTACTTCAACATGAAGAAGAAGCAGGACAAGCTGCACCTCTTAAAGGGCCTCCAGCGTATCCTTCTGGACATTGACCGGGCCATAAAGATCATCCGTGAGACCGAGGAGGACGCGGAGGTGGTGCCCAACCTGATGATCGGGTTCGGCATCGACCAGATCCAGGCGGAGTACGTGGCGGACATCCGCCTGCGGAACATCAACAAGGAGTATATCCTCAAGCGCACCCAGGAGGTGGACGCCCTGGAGGCGGAGATCGCCGACCTGGAGGCCACCGTCAACGACCCAAAGCGCATCCGGAAGATCATCATGGACGAGCTCGCCCAGGTGAAGAAGAAGTACGCCGTTCCCCGCCGCACGGAGATCCTCTATGACTACCAGGCCGACGAGGACCAGGGGGAGGAGGACGAGACCCCGGACTACCCGGTGAATCTGTTCCTCTCCCAGGAGGGATACTTCAAAAAGATCACCCCCCAGTCCCTGCGGATGGCCAGCGACCAGAAGTACAAGGAGGGGGACGGTCCCTGGCTCAGCTGGGAGGGCACCAACCGGGACGAGCTGCTGGTGTTCACCGACAAGCAGCAGTGCTACAAGACCCGCATGTCCGACTTCGACGACGCCAAGGCCAGCGTGCTGGGCGACTACCTGCCCACCAAGCTGGCCATGGACCCGGAGGAGCGGGTGGTGTGGGCCTGCATCCCCGGGGACTACTCCGGGCAGCTGCTGTTTGTCTTTGCCAACGGCAAGGTGGCGCGGGTGGAGCTGTCCGCCTACCAGACCCAGACCCGCCGGAAGAAGCTCACCGGGGCCTATTCCGACAAGGCGCCCCTGGCGGCGGCCTTCCTGGTGCGGGAGGACTTCGAGCTGGCGGTCTACTCCAGCGACGGCCGGTGCATGGTGTTCCACACCGCCCTCCTGGCCCCCAAGACCACCCGGACCACCCAGGGGGTCAACGTGATGACCCTGAAGCCCAAGCGGGTGGTGGAGAAGGCCCTGCCCCTGGGGGAGACGGCCATCGTCAACGCCGCCCGGTACCGGGCCCGGAGCCTGCCGGTGGCCGGCGCCCTCCTGAAGGAGGAGGACCGGGGGGAGAAGCAGATGTCCCTGCTGGAGGAGTAAGGAGTTAGGACTCTCTGCTCTGCAAAACATAGAATCGGAAGGAGCGGGTTATTTGCCCGCAGGATGGAAAGGAAGAAGAAAAGTTTATGAGTGCACTGAAAAAAGTGGATTGGAAGCGGACGGCTTCCGCCTATTTCTGGATCACGGTGGGGTCGATTTTGTACGGCTTTGCCTTTGACTGGTTCTATACCCCCAACCTCATCGGCTATGGCGGCATTACCGGCGTGGGCCAGGTGGTCAACGCCTTTATCCCCGCCATCCCCATCGGTATGTTCGTGCTGGTCATCAACATCCCCCTGTTTATCTTGGGATGGAAGTTCATCGGCGGCCATCTGCTGGTTACCTCCCTGTACTCCATGGTGGTGTCCTCTGTGGCGGTGGACGCCTTTGCCCTGATCATCGACTTTCAGCCCATGGACCAGATGCTGGCCGCGGTGTGCGGCGGCGCG
>CASFKT010000224.1 GCA_949295195.1 uncultured bacterium
AGTCGGTGGTGGTGCTGGAGGGGAACGCCCCCGGCGGACAGATCAACTTCTCCCCCCTGGTGGAGAACTACCCCGGCCTGCCCTCCATCCCCGGCAGCCGGTTTTCCGAGGACCTGCTGCGCCAGGCGGAGGAGCTGGGGGTGGAGCTGGAGTACGAGTCGGTCACCGGCTTCCGCACCCACGGAAACGGCTTTCAGGTGACCACCGACTGCGCCCTGCGGGAGTGCCGGGCCCTGGTGCTGGCCACCGGGGTGCAGCACCGCACCCTGGGCCTGCCCGGCGAGGAGGATCTGGTGGGCCAGGGCGTCTCCTACTGCGCCGTGTGCGACGGCCCCTTCTACGCCGGAAAGCCGGCGGCGGTGGTGGGGGGCGGGGACACCGCCCTCCAGGACGCCCTGTTCCTGTCCGGAATCTGCTCCCAGGTCACCCTGATCCACCGCCGGGAGGAGTTCCGGGGGGCCCGGCGGCTGGTGGAGCAGGTGCTGGCCCGGGACAACATCATCTGTGAGATGGACAGCACGGTGGAGGAGCTGCTGACCCGGGAGGGCGGTCTCTCCGGCGTGACCGTCCGGAACCGGATCACCGGCCAGGCCAGGCAGCTGGAGGTGGACGGCCTGTTCATCGCCGTGGGCCAGCGGCCCCAGAACGAGCCCTTCTCCGCCCTGCTCGCCGCGGACGAGGACGGCTATCTGCTGGCCGGGGAGGACTGCAAGACCAGCCTGCCCGGGGTGTTCGCCGCCGGGGACTGCCGCTCCAAGGGGGTGCGTCAGCTGACCACCGCCGTGGGGGACGGAGCGGTGGCCGGGCTGGCCGCCTGCCGCTGGGTGGACGAGCACCCCAACTGACCTCCCCCGCCTTCAAAACCTTGGAAAGACAGGAGACAGACCCTTGAACTACTACTTTGCCCCTCTGGAGGGGGTGACCGGCTCAGAGTTCCGCCGGGCCCACCACCGCTGGTTCCCCGGCGTGGACGCCTACTACATGCCCTTCCTCTCCCCCACCCAGGACCACGTGTTCACCCCGCGGGAGCTGCGCAACGTCCTCCCGGAGCACAACCAGGGGTTCCGGGCGGTCCCCCAGCTGCTGACCAAAAATCCCGAGGACTTCCTCTGGTGCGCCGGGGAGCTCTCCGCCATGGGGTACGACGAGGTAAACCTGAACCTGGGCTGCCCCTCGGGCACAGTGACCGCCAAGGGAAAGGGGGCCGGGATGCTGGCCCGGCCGGAGGAGCTGGACTGTTTTCTAGATACGGTCTTCTCCCAGGCTCCCCCCATGAAAATCTCCCTGAAAACCCGGCTGGGGCTGGAGGACCCGGAGGAGTTCCCCCGCCTGCTGGAGATTTTTGCAAAATACCCGCTCTCCCTGCTCATCCTCCACCCCCGGGTGCGCGCCGACTTCTACAAGCGCCCGGTGCGCATGGAGTGGTTCCGCTATGCCCTGGACCACTACCCGGGCCCCCTGTGCTTCAACGGCGGCCTGGTGACCGCCGGGGACTGCGCCCGCTTCGCCCGGGACTTCCCCGGCGTGGACCAGGTGATGATCGGCCAGGGCCTTCTGGCCAACCCCGCCCTGGTGCGCCAGGCCAGGGGCGGCCCCGGACCGGACAAGGAGACCCTCCGGGCCTTCCACGACGAGCTGTACCACACCTACCTGGAGCGCTTCGCCAGCCAACGGAACACAGTATTCCACATGAAGGAGCTGTGGAGCTACCTGTCCCGTCTCTTTGTTGGGGCGGAAGGAAAACCCCTCAAGCGCATCCGCAAGGCGGCCGACTCCCCCGCCTATGAGGCGGCGGTGGACCAGATGTTCTCCCTCCCCCTGCGGGAGGAGGTGGAGTGGGGGCCGGGCGCTCCCCTCTGAACCGGGCCTATGACCGCCCTCCCTCCCCCGGCACGCCTCTATGTACAATAGTAGGAACCGGCCGCCAGACTGCTGGCGGCCGGTTCTTTTTATGGAAAGGGGTTCGCCCTCCCCGATTTCCCCAAAATGCGGACAGGCCCTTCCGTATAATGGAAGAAAACGGAAGGAGCGTGATGGTATGAACCGCTGGCACAGTGAGACGGTGGCCCAGCTTCTCCAGGAGCTGGACGCCAGACCCGGGGGGCTCTCCCCCCATCAGACGGAGGAGCGCCTGCGGCGGTACGGCCCCAATGAGCTGGAGCCCCCCAGGCAGAAGGGGCTGCTGGGGCGGATTCTGGGACAGCTGAAGGACCCCATGATACTGGTGCTGCTGGGGGCGGCGGGGGTGTCCCTGGCTGCCAGCGGCGGGGAGGACTGGCTGGACGCGGTCATCATCCTGGTCATCGTGGTGGTGAACGGGATCATCTCCATCTCCCAGGAGGACCGGGCCCAGCAGGCCCTGGAGGAGCTGCGGAAGTTATCCTCCCCCCAGGCCGCCGCCCTCCGGGGAGGAAAGGTGACGAAAATCCCCGCCGCCCAGCTGGTGCCCGGGGACGTAATCCTGCTGGAGGCGGGGGACCTGGTCCCCGCCGACGCCCGGATTCTGGAGTGCAGCCGCCTCCAGGCGGACGAGTCCCCCATGACCGGGGAGTCGGTGCCGGTGGAGAAGGCCCCGTCGGAGTCCCTGCCCGCCGACGCCCCCCTGGGGGACTGGACCAACATGGTCATCTCGGGCACCCTCATCACCACCGGCCGGGGGACCGCCCTGGTGTGCGCCACCGGGATGGACACCCAGATGGGCCATATCGCCGGGCTGCTCCTGGACAGCGAGGGGACGGACACCCCCCTCCAACGGCGGATGGGGGAGATCTCCAAGACCCTGTCCTTCCTGTGCCTGTGCGTGTGCGCGGTGATGTTCGGGGTGGGGCTCATCCAGGGGAAGGACCTGCTGGACATGTTCCTCACCGCCGTCTCCCTGGCGGTGGCCGCCATCCCCGAGGGGCTGCCCGCCATCGTCACCATCGTCCTGGCCCTGGGGGTGGGACGGATGGCCCGGCGGGGGGCCATTGTGAAAAAGCTCCCGGCCGTGGAGACCCTGGGGTGTGCCGGGGTGATCTGCTCGGACAAGACGGGCACCCTCACCCAGAACAAGATGACCGTCCAGCAGGTGTGGATTCCCGCCGGGGGCCGCCGGCGGGATGCCCTGCTGGCGGGATGTCTGTGCAGCGACGCCCGCCTGGAGTGGCGGGCGGGGGCCCCCGCCGCCCAGGGGGACCCCACCGAGGGGGCCCTGGTGGTGGCCGCCGCCAAGGAGGGGCTGGACAAGAACAAGCTGGAGGAGGAGCAGCCCCGGCGGGCCGACCTGCCCTTCGACTCCACCCGAAAGCTCATGTCCACCGTCCACCCCAAGGCGG
>CASFKT010000225.1 GCA_949295195.1 uncultured bacterium
CGCCACCTGCATCGTCCGGTGCCGCTGGGAGGAGAGCAAACCCTCTACCGGCGGCGGCTCCAGCTCCAGCAGCGGAAACAGCGGCAGCTCCAGCACCCCCGAAGCCCCCGCCGACAGCAAGGTGGACCTGTCCGCCTTTGCTACCACGGTCACCAGCAATTACGAGTTCGGCATGCTCTCCCTGGCCGATGCGGAGTTGGCTTCCAATGTGTACCCCGGCCTGTTTGATATTGCCGCGGAGCAGCGCCTGCCCTACGTCAACATGATGACCATGAACACCAGCGAGCTCGTCCTGGTACAGGTCACCAACAGCAGTGACGTAAGCAAGGTGAAGTCCATTCTCCAGAGCCGCATCGACGCCCAGGTGGCCGGCGGCGCCTGGTACCCCAGCGCCATTGACGCCTGGCAGAACAACTCCCGCATCGTCTCCAACGGCAACTATATCATGTTGGTGGTCCACGAGAACTGTGACGCCATCGTCAGCGACTTCAACGCCCTGTTTTAAGAGATACTGGGAATAGGCGGCGGGCCTGACACCGGCCTGCCGCCTTTTTCCGTAAATTCGCATCCACAAGGAGGACGCCCTATGGTCTTTTCCACCCCGGTTTTTCTATTCTATTTTCTGGTCCTGACCCTGCTGGTCTACTACCTGGTCCCCCGGAAGCTGCGCAACGTGGTCATTCTGATCTCCTCGCTGGTCTTCTACTACTGGGGAGAGCAGACCTATGTGGTCATCATGTTCCTGTCCACCGCCATTGACTTCACTCACGGTCTGCTGGTGGAGCATTTTAAGGGAAAGGGTCAGATCAAATACGCCAAAATGGCGGTGGCCTCCTCCATGTTCTTTAATTTGCTCCTGCTGCTGTTCTTCAAGTACTGGGATTTCCTGGCCTCCTCGCTCCAGGCCATCGGTCTGACCTTTATGCCGGTGCTGGGCATCCACCTGCCCATCGGCATCTCCTTCTACACCTTCCAGACCATGAGCTACACCATCGACGTGTACCGGGGCGATACCCGGGCCCAGCGGAACATCATTAACTTCGGCACCTTCGTTACCCTGTTCCCCCAGCTCATCGCCGGCCCCATCATCAAATACAAGGATCTGGGCGACCAGATCGACCAGCGGGACACCTCCATTGATAAGTTTGGCTCCGGCGTGCAGATGTTTATGATTGGCCTGGGGAAAAAGATCCTCATTGCCAACAATGTGGGCATGCTGTGGGACAGCTATAAGGCTATGGCCGCCAGCGATCTGACGGTGGCCGGGGCCTGGCTGGGCGTGGTGGCCTTCACCTTCCAGATCTACTTCGACTTTTCCGGCTACTCCGATATGGCGGTGGGTCTGGGGCGCATGCTGGGCTTTGAGTTCCTGCCCAACTTCGACCACCCCTATATCTCCCGGAGCATCACCGAGTTCTGGCGGCGGTGGCACATCTCCCTGTCCACCTGGTTCCGGGAGTACCTGTATATCCCCCTGGGGGGAAACCGGTGCTCCAAGGGCCGCTGGGTCTTTAACCTGTTTGTAGTATGGGCAGCCACCGGCATCTGGCACGGGGCCAGCTGGAACTATGTAATCTGGGGTCTGTACTTCTTCGTCCTTCTGCTGGTAGAAAAGCTGTGGCTGGGCCGGCTGCTGTCTCAGCTCCCCAAGGTGATCCAGCACGTGTACACGCTGTTCTTTGTACTGGTGAGCTGGGCTATCTTTGCCCTGGAAGACTTTGGGCAGCTGGGCGCCTATCTGAAGGTCATGTTCGGCATGGGCGGCGTGCCCCTGACCGATGGTAGCTTTGGATATTACCTCACCAGCTACCTGCCCATCCTGTGCGCGGCCGCCGTGGCCTCCACCAATCTGGGCCGAGTCCTGTACGGAAAGCTGAGTCCCAAAGCATCTCAGGCCGTCTGCGCGGTCCTGGTGATTCTTGGGCTGGTGATCTGCACCGGTTATCTGGTGGACGGAACCTACAATCCCTTTCTGTATTTCCGATTCTGAGAAGGAGGATCGTCCATGAAACAGCACAACTTCAACCTACTTCTTACGGTCCTCTTCTGCCTGTTTATCGGCGGAATGTTCCTGGGCAGCCTGATCCTGCCGGATCGTGAATTTTCCCAGCTGGAGAACCGAAATCTGGAGCAGGCCCCGGAGGTCTCCCTGGAGAACATCACCACCGGGAAATTTATGGAGGACGCCGAGGACTATGTCAACGACCAGATCATCGGCCGGGACTTCTGGGTGGCCCTGAAGGCCTGGAGCGAGCACCTCTCCGGCAAACAGGAGAACAACGGGGTCTACTTTGCCAAGGAGGACACCCTCATCAGCCGGGTGGACACCCCCTCTTGGGAGGATATTCCTGCACAAGGGAACACCCCCGCTCAGCAGGGACTCCACACTCGTGTTGAGTATGTCAATGCCCTGGTGAACAATGTAGACGTGCCGGTGTATTTCGGCATCATCCCCTCCGCCGCAGAGATCTGGTCTGACCGGCTCCCGGAGGGGGCCCCCACTGCCGACGAGAAGGCCATCATCGACTGCCTGTACAACGCGGTCCAGACCCATACCATAGATCTGTACTCCGCCCTGGCTCAGCACAAGGACGAGGACCTCTACTACCGCACCGATCACCACTGGACCAGCCTGGGGGCCTACTACGGCTACACCGCCCTGATGGACGCCATGGGGCTGGAGGCCGTTCCCCTGGATGAGAGCCAGAAGGTCACGGTGTCGGAGGATTTCTACGGCACCCTGTTCTCCTCCTCCGGTGTGCGTTGGCTGCCCCCCGACCACATCGACCGGTATATTTCGGACGAGGGCGTGACCGTCACCGCCTACCCCAACGGCACTCCGGAGCCGGGCAGTCTCTATGTGGACAGCTACCTGGAGGTCAAAGACAAGTACTCCTCCTTCCTGGGCGGAAACAAACCCCTGTGCGTCATTGAGACGGAGCACACAGACGCCCCAAAAGTCCTGGTCATCCGGGACTCCTACGCGGACAGTCTGGCGCCCTTCCTGACCCAGAACTTCTCGGAGATCCACCTGTTTGATCCCAGATATAATCTGACCAGCGTGAAAGATTATGTGGCTCAAAATAAGATCGACTCTGTTGTGGTGCTCTACAGCATCTCCAACTTCACTGCTCGGGACAATCAAATGTTTGTTCTGGGACGGTAAGCACAGCGAATCACCGCCCGTCTACCAGCCGTCTACCAGGTCTACCGCCGGGAAGCCTTGCGCGCCAAGGGTTTCCGGCGGTTTCTTTTTGCTGGTTTTGGGGGCCGGTCTACCAAAA
>CASFKT010000226.1 GCA_949295195.1 uncultured bacterium
GCCACCTTGAAGGTGATGGCGTCGTCGAACTCCCGCAGGTCCAGGCCGGTGAGCTTCTTGATCTTCTCCAGGCGGTACACCAGGGTGTTCCGGTGAACGAAGAGCTTCCGGGCGGTCTCGGACACATTCAGGTTGTTCTCGAAGAACTTGTTGATGGTGAGCAGCGTCTCCTGGTCCAGGGCGTCGATGGGGTTTTTCTTGAAAACCTCCTGGAGGAACATCTGGCACAGGATGGTGGGCAGCTGATAGATCAGCCGGCCGATGCCCAGGTTCTCGTAGTTGATGACCGTCTTTTCGGTGTCGAACACCTTGCCCACGTCGATGGCCACGCCGGCCTCCTTGTAGGCCCGGGCCAGATCCCGGATGTGGTTGACCACGGTGCCGATGCCGATGACCACCTTGATGCCCAGCTCCTGGGTGACGGCGGTGGCGATCTGCTTGGCGATGCGCTGGAGCTCCCGGGCGTCCGCCCCTTCGGGCAGCTGCTTGATCAGAGCCACGTCGGTCTCGTTGATGGAGATGACGAAGTCGGTCTGCTTGTCCGGGAACAGGTTCTGGATGACGTCGATGGTGCTCACGTCGGCGGGGCCCAGCTGGCGCACCAGGAAGGCGGCCCGGGGCGCCTCGGAGACGAAGTGCAGCTCCTTGGCCTGAGTATAAATATCACCCAGAAGAATATTGTCCGAGATGATATTTTTCACAAAGGTGGCCTTGTCGTGCTTCTCCTCATAGTAGGCCTTGGCCCCGTTGAAGGCCACCACCGCCATGGCGCACAGGGAGCCGGCCATCTCGTCCTCCCCCTGCACAAAGGCGGCATAGTCGAACTGAGCCCCCCAGCCCGCCAGGGGCTTGAAGGTCTTTCCCTCAAAATGGGCGGCGGCGTGGTCCGCGGCATTGACGGCGGTCACTGCGCCGGACCAATGCTCGCCAATGCAGGTCAGTTCACTGCACGCCACCACGATCCCGTCTGCATCGATCACACCCACAGTGCGGTCGACGCTGTCTTTCATCTGGAGTACCACTCCCTGAAACATCCTGCTGGACACATGGATCCCTCCCAAGTAAAACTCTTGAAACAACTATTGACATTATAACGGTTGACCCCCCGGTTTGGCAAGAGGGTTTCCCAATTTTTTTGTGAAAAACAACCAAAACCTTACGAGAAACTCACTGTCCCCTTCGCAGAGCTGCTACCTCCTCCCGGGTGAGGGGCCGCCACTCCCCCGGTTCCAGGGCCGGGTCCAGCCGGATGGGCCCCATGGACAGGCGCTTCAAGTACCGCACCGGCTTCCCCCGGGCGGCCAGCATCCGCTTCACCTGATGGTACTTCCCCTCCCGGAGGGTGACCAGGCACTCCGAGCCGTCCCCCAGGGGCTCCAGACCGGCGGGCAGGCAGGCAAGGCCGTCCCCCAGCACCATCCCCTGGGCCAGGGCCTCCGCGTCGGACGCGTCCACCGTCCCGTCCACCTGGGCGTAGTACACCTTGTCCACATGCTTGTTCGGGGCGAGCAGGTCGTGGCCCAGGGGTCCGTCGTCGGTGAGGAGGAGCAGTCCCTCGGTGTCCTTGTCCAGCCGCCCCACGGGAAACAGGCCCCGGCGGCGCAGGTGCTCCGGCAGCAGATCCAGCACCGTTTTCTGGTTCCGGTCCTCGGTGGCGGACAGCAGCCCCGCCGGCTTGTGGAGCATCAGATACACAAAGGGTGCGCAGTCCACCTCCCGGCCGTCCACGGACAGCCGGACCCGCTCCGGATCGAACTTGTCCTCCGGGCGGGCCGCAGGGCGGCCGTCCGCCAGCACCCGGCCCTGCCGGACCAGATCCTTCACCTCCCGCCGGGACCAGTGCCCGGTGGAGGCCAGCAGCTTGTCCAGCCGCTCCAGCGCCATACCGCCGCCCCCGTTTCCTGAAAATTCGGACTGTTTTTTCACACGTCGGTCTATTGTACCAAAAGGCTCCAGGAAATTCAATACTTTTTTGTTCTCTCTCCGGCATACCCCTGTCCCGGGGCGCATAAGAATGAAGCAAAGACCAGGAACGGGAAGGAGATATGCGCTGTGTTGATTATGACCGCAAAGCTGCCCAGAAGAAAGCTGGCCTTCAGCGTGGCCGCCGCCGCGCTGGTGTGCTGCGCGGCTCTGGCGCTGAATTTGGGGGGCGGCGCGTTCCAAGCCGCCTCGGCCTCCGCCTCCGGCCTCCCCAGCCCCAAGGGCGTGAAGTCCAACGAGGACCGGGTGGCCTACCTGGAGGGCTACGGCTGGCAGGTGCTGGAGGAGCCCCTGGCCACCGAGGAGCTGCTCATCCCGGAGGAGATGGACGAGAGCTACGACGACTACCTGGCCCTCCAGACCAGCCAGGGCTTCGACCTGGAGCAGTACGCCGGCAAGCGGGTGAAGCGGTACACCTATGAGATCACCAACTACCCCACCGGCGAGGCGGGGGTCCAGGCCAATCTGATGATTTACCGGAACACGGTCATCGGCGGCGAGGTCCTCTCCCCCCAGATGGACGGATTTCTCCACGGGCTGTCCATGCCGGCCGGGTCGTGATCCCCCTCCCCCCCATATCCAAGCAGCCCCGCATGCAATCAAAAAGCTGCTGTACCACTTTTTTCAAGGCTGAAAGCGCAAACCAGGCAGCCCCCATCGGGGGCTGCTTTTTTCTGCCCTTCCGGCCGGTCAGCCTCCACAAAAAGCCCCTCAAAAAGTTGTATCATTCTCCGAATATTTCAGGATATTCCCCACAGGATTGACAATATCGCCAGGCGATATTACAATATCATTAGACGATATCGACTCGCGATATTGCATCCCAAGGAGGTGTTCAGATGGGCGGAAACAGCCGCGGTCCTCTGACCGAACCTATGTTTTATGTCCTGATGTCTTTCCTGCGCCGGGACATGTGCGGCACAGAGATCACCGAATTTGTCGAACGAAAGACCCGCGGCCGGGTTAAGCTGGGCCCCGGCACCCTGTACACCCTGCTGGGCAAGTTTCAGGATGAGAAGCTCATCCAGGAGACCGAGGTGGACGGCCGCAAGCGCACCTACCGCATCACCCCCAAGGGGCGGGCGGTGTACCAGGAGGAGGTGGACCGCCTGCGGTCCTGCCTCATGGACGCGGAGGAGGAGTCGCTATGAAAAACCACGCAATCCGAATCGCGCCTTTCGGCGGCTTTGACATCCCCGGCCTGGAGCACTGGCTGGCTGAGATGGCTGGGAAGGGGCTGCGCTATCACCCTGGGGCCGTTCCTCCTGTTTGACCGGGCGGAGCCGGAGCTGGTGCAGGTCCACCTGGAGCCGATTCAGGGCAAGGTGGAGGAAAACCCGGAGCTGAACGCCCTGTACCAGTCCTTCGGCTGGCAGTACTGGGGCATGTTCCACAGCGACTTTTTCGTATTCGCCAGCCAGGACCTTCAGGCCCAGGCCCACACCGACCCGGACATTCTGGACTACGCTCTGAAGCGGTTCCTCCGCTGGAAGCTGCTGGGCGGGCTTCTGCTGTCTCTTTTCAACTTCCTGCTGCTGGGGCTGTACTACAACGGAGCCACTTGGAACGTGGACTGGACCTGGTTTCGCTATTTCCCGGTGGAAACTCTGTCTGACGGCGTCACCCTCCCCTTTTTCCTGGCCCTCGCCGGGCTGGGGCTGATGGACCTGGCCTATCTGCTGGGGCTGGCCCACCTGGCCCGGTACCGCCGGGCGGTGAAACAGGGAATCTCCGCCCGGGGACAGCGGGGGACCGGCTGGCTGACCGCGGCGGGGATGCTGGTCCTGCTCCCGGTGCTGGTCAACACCGTCCAGCTGTACGCCGGACTGGGCTATACTCCCTACGACCTGGATGACTCCGGCTTCGTCACCCTGACGGAGATCGAGGGGGAGGACGCCTCCATCAGTCGCAGGCAGCTTTACAATATGGATTACATTTCCCACGGAGGTACTCTTTTGGACCCGGAGAGCTGGTATTTCCAGCAGTACGCCTCCTTTGGTCAGAATCAATCCCCCAGCGATGTGCCCCGCCTGGAGGTCACCGCCGTCCGCTATCCCCTGGAGCTCCTGGCCCAGCTGCGGGCGGAAGAGATGACAGGAATCCTCACCAACAACTCCAACGACTGGGTGGATTTGGGGACGGTGGAGGGGACAGACCAGGCGTTCTACGCTGTCCGGGAGGAGCGGACCCACACAAATGAATTGACCGGACAGACCCGCACCTTTCTCCCTGGCGGCGAGCTGGTTCTCCGAAAAGGAAACACCGTCCTGTATGCCGACTACTACGGACATCAAGATTTGAGCGACTATCTGCCCGCCTTTGTGCGGACGCTGAACAGCCTCTAGATAAGGAGGGAATTTTATGAAGTGCATCCGAAAATTCACCCCGGTGTCCCCCTATGACATTCAGGGGCTGGAGAGCTGGCTCCAGGATCTGGCCCTCCAGGGGCTGTATCTGGCATGGTTCCGGCCTCTGTTTTCCACCTTTGTCCAAGACACGCCCCGGCAGGTGCGCTACCGGGTGGAGTTCTGCAAAGAGGCAGACCGGGACGGCCCGCCCCAGGACCTGAAGGACCTGTATAGGGACTTTGGCTGGGACTATGTGGGACGGGCGTGGGACAGCACCCTGCTGATTTTCCGTACCCGGGATTCCCGGGCGGAGGAGCTCCACACCGACCCGCCCCTTCAGGGGGAGCTGCTGGAAAAGCTGGCCCGGCGGCTGGGCAGGCGCTTTTTCGGCCAGCTTGTCTTGACCCTGGTCCTGGCGGTCCTGTGCGCTGTTCTGATGGGACCGGCCCCCGTGGCCCAACTGGTGACCCATCCGCAGCTGCCGGTGTTTCTGCTGTGCCTGATACTGTCCCTGCTGGGCCTGCCCTCCCCCTTCCGCAGCTGGCGGAGGACCATCCGCCTGGCCCGCCAGCTGGGAGAGGGCGCCCCTCTGGATCACCAGGTCCCCTATCCCCACCACAACCGGAAATCTCTGGCGGAGTTTTCCGCCGCTGTGGTTCTGCTGGGTCTGCTGGCTGTCACCTGGTTCTGGGATATGTCCGGCGAGAATCTGCGCTCCACCCAGGAAATTGAGGACTTCACTCCCCTCCCCCTGGGCTCGCTGGAGCGGGGAGCATACGCCGACGTCTGCAACGCCCACCACTCCCTGCTGTGCTGGGACCAGTGGGAGGTTTGTCAGATCGGAGACGCGGACCGTATGGGGGACGGGATCTTCTGGACGCGGATGGATATAAACTGGTACCGCCCAGTACTCCCCGCTCTGGCGGAGCCGGTGGCCCAGGGTCTTCTGGAACAGGCCAAATGGCCGGGAGATGACAAGTGGTGGACCATCCCCTGGGGCACCTGGGACGACTGGACGGTCACCGAGTACGCCGTGGACGGCCTGGACTGGTGCGCCGTGGCGGAGTACCCGGGCGGCTATTTCCACCTGGCGGCCCTCTCCGGCAGCGGCCGGGCGGCGGTGGTTCAGTACACCGGCTCCGGTAACCTGGCGGACCATCTGGAGGAAATCGCCGGGATGGTGGAGTAGGGGCGGATTGCATCCGTCCTACAGAACAGGAGTTTGGAAAACGGCGGGCGGCTGATAGCCGCCCCTACAGAGAGCCCTATCACTAGGAGGGATTTTTATGAAAGGGATTTTTATGAAAACCGTCCTTAAATGGAACCCGTACTTAGACTGCGAACTCTCCGCCCAGGAGGGGTGGCTGGAGGAGCTCTCCCGGGAGGGGCTCTCGGTCCGGTGCCGGTTTGGGCCGCTGGCCCTGTGTGACCGGGGCGACCCCCACCCCGCCCGCCGCTTCCGCATCGAGCCCGCCCGCACCTGGGCAAGCGCCTCCGACCCGCCCGCCCGGGCGCTCACTGACCTGTACCAGGAGGCCGGCTGGACCTATCTGCGCCGCCTCCCCGGCGAGCGTGGGGAGCTGTTTTACACCGACGACCCCAGCGCCCCGGAGCCCTACACTGACCCGGAGACCCGTGCCCTGTCTCTGACTGGCCTGCGGCGGCGGTTCGGCCGGCGGTGTCTGAGCGGCGCTCTGTCCATGCTGCTGCTCCTTTTCGACCACTTTGTGGCCTTTCCCATGGCATTCTTAAACGCTCGCCCCTTCTCCTTTGGCGTCTGGGATCTTCTCCTGGTGCTGTGGTACGCCCTGGTGCTGTTTTATCTCGTTCAGGAGTGGCGGGGGATGAGGCGCACCTGCCGGAGGCTGGAGCTGGGTGTAAGCGCACCCCTCCCTCCGCCCCGGAAAATGCGGGTCCTAAAAGCGGCCATGGACGCGCTGTGTCTGGCGATGTGGATCATCCTCCTGGCCCTGATCATCGCAGTTCTCCCGCTTCTGATTTTGGAGGTGCCGCTATGAAAAAGTTTTGGCTTCCCTACCCCATGTGGGATATGCTGGGAATTGAGCTGTGGCTCAACGAGATGGCCGCCCAGGGCTGGGCTCTGGGGGACTGGCCCCGGTTTACCTTCATCGGCCGGGTCCCCTTCCTCCCCCTGGACTGGGTGAAGGAGTCCCGCTACCGCCTGGACCCCATCAACCAGTGGTTCGGAGAGCAGGACCTGTGCCGCCGGGCGGCCAGCTACCGGGATATGGGCTGGCGGTATGTGACTCAGATCGGCAAGCTGTACGCCGTCTACCGCTGTGACGACCCCGAGGCCCCCGACCTGTACACTGACCGGGTGAGCCTGGGCTGGGCCATGAAGGGGTTCATCCGCCGTCAGTGGGGCATTCTGGCCGTCACCTTGATTTGGGCCGCTTTGATGATCGGCCGGGACCACCTCCTTGACCCCGCTTGGTTTCTGATGCAAACAGTCCTGGAGGGGCCGGGCCTGCTGCTCCTCTCCCTCCTGATGCTGCTCCTGGTGGGCGGCGAGGTGGTATATACCCTGGCGCACACCGTCCGTCTCACCCGCATCCGAAAAAAGCTGCTCCAGGGCGAGCTGCCCGGCCCCAGCCGGCGCAGCACCTACCGGGAGCTCAGACGCCTCCTGGCCGTCCTGGGGGCGGTGGTGCTGGCCCTGGCCCTGATGATCCAGATGATCTATTTCCCCCATGTACAGTTCCAACCCCTGGACGGGCCGGAGGACTGGGACTGCCCCCACGTGCTCCTCTCCGAATCCCTCCCGGCGGGGACCGAGCTGATCCAGACGGGGGACGAGTGGAAATTTCTCAACTACAGCTCCTCCGCCCACTCCTGGCTGGCCCCGGAGCTGTTCCACATCCAGCAGGCCGGCCTGGCCCGGTACCCGGACGGCAGCAGCCGGAACTGTTTCCTGTACCTGGAGTACATCCGCACCCTATCCCCGGAGCTGGCCCACTGGGTCTGCGCCGGGAAAGAGGAGGACAAACTCTTTGGAGCTGCTGCGGCAGGAGGAGCTCTCCTCCCCCGGCCTGGACCGCCTCTTCCATATCGCTTATCAGATTGAAAACGGAGAATTTCCCCGGAATTTTTATATCGGTCAATCCGGCTGTCAGGTATTTGTACTTCACATTCAGGGCCCGGAGCCGGAAAAAGCCCTGAACCTGCTGACGGAGCGGCTGGCGGC
>CASFKT010000227.1 GCA_949295195.1 uncultured bacterium
CGAAAGTTCTCTCCCGCGATGGTGCCGGGATTCGGAAGGCTGTTGTCATCCAAATTGATCTCGTCGGGCAGGTCAGGGTCATTTTGAAAATACCAAATTTTTCTCATGGGAGGCGGCCGTCCTTTCTCTGGTCTGTTGTGTGAGCTCCATCAGGATACCAGAGGGGTTCTGCGTTTACCAGAAAAAATCTCTTAATTTTTCCTGAAGAAAAATGGAAATGCGGGAGCGCCCACAGGGCGCCCCCGCCGTTCCAGTTACTCCTGTTCGGGCCGTTCCAGCCCCGTGCAGTCGTAATACTCGTCGCTGTACTGAATTTTGCTGCCGTCAAAGCCGGTCTGCAATGCCTTGACATAGGCAAAGGGGTCCTCCATAGGGGTGAGGCCGAAGGTGCTCTGGAGCTGCTCGAGGGCGGCTTTCTGCGCCTCGGTCTGGATGGCCCGCTCGGCCCGCAGGTGGTCCTCGAACTGTTCCCGGCTCATCCAGACGATCTGCTCCACCGGGTTGGCGGAGCCGCAGGCCAGAATCAGCCGGAGAAAATCGGAGAAGGTTTGGGCCAGCGGATACACACAGCTGTCCGCGCAGCTCTCCGGGTTGGCGGCAAAGACCATCCCGCCGTACTCCGGCAGAAAGCAGTACAAAATACTGCCCTCAAATCCGATGGGGACGGCGTTGACCGGATAACAGAAGTAGGGGAACTCTATGGAGCCGGGCTCGAGAGAGATCAGGCTTTTGTCTATAGGGAGCTGCTGGAATTGCAAAAACAGAGCATCCATACTTGATGTCCTCCCGGTTGATATTGGCGGTTATTGGGGCATCCCCGCCTCGTAGTCCAGTCCCATGAGGTACCGCCGGGCCAGGTCGAAGGCGTGGTGGGCGGTGATGGTGCGCAGCCGCTCCCGTACCGGGCGCAGGGTGATGTGGAGGGGCCGGACGTAGGTGCCCTGGGGGGTGGCGATGCCCACGAACATGGTGCCCACCTCGTTGCCCCGGTCGTCCTTGTCCGGGCCGGCCACGCCGGTGGAGGACAATCCGATGTCACAGCCCAGCACCCGCCGGGCCCCTTCGGCCATGGCCTCTGCCACCGGGGCGGACACCGCCCCATACTGGTCCAGCAGCTCCTGGGGCACCCCCAGCACGTTGTGCTTCACCTCGTTGGTGTAGGAGACGATGCCCCCCTTGAACACCTGGGAGGCCCCGGAGAGGTCGGTGAGCCGCTTGGCCATGAGGCCGCCGGTGCAGCTCTCGGCGGTGCCCAGGGTGAGCCCCTTCTCCTTCAAAAGCCCTTCCAGCACGAACTCCAGGGAGGGCACGTCCACCCCGTACACCAGGGGGCCGAAGTGCTCCCTCAACTTGGCCACCGTGGGGAGGAGCAGGGCCTGGGCCTCCTCCTGGGCGGCGGCCTTGGCGGTGACCCGCAGCTCACACTCCCCCTCCTTGGCGTAGGGGGCCAGGGTGGGGTTGGCCATGGCGTTCATCTGCTCCCGCAGCTGGGCCTCCATGGCGGACTCCCCGATGCCGAACAGCTTCAGGGTGTGGGAGGCGATGACCCCCTCGGAGAACTGCTGGAGATAGGGGACCGCCCGGTACTGGAACATGGGGCGGCACTCGCTGGGGGGGCCGGGGAGCATGATGACGTGGACGCCCTCCGCCTCAAAGGCGCAGCCGGGGGCGGAGCCCCAGTCGTTCACCAGGACGGTGCACCCTTCGGGGAGCATGGCCTGCTGGTAGTTGTTCTCGGTGAGTTTGCGGCCCCGGTTTTTGGCGAACTCCTCCAGCCGGCGCACCGAGTCCTCATCCCGGTACAGCTTTTTTCCAAAGGCCTCCGCCAGTACGTTCTTGGTCAGGTCGTCGCAGGTGGGCCCCAGCCCGCCGGTGGTGATGATGATGTCTGCCCGCTGTTTGGCGATGGCCACCGCCTCCCGGGCCCGCTGGGGGTTGTCCCCCACCACCGTGTGCCAGTACACATTCAGCCCCAGGGCGCTGAGCCCCTGAGAGAGCATCTGGGCGTCGGTGTTGGCGATGCTGCCCAGGAGCAGCTCGGTGCCCACCGACAGGATTTCCACTTTATGAGACAAAGGAAAGACCTCCATTATAGGGCGCGGAAGAGGCACCCTTAGTTTGTGCGTTTATAGATCAGGGGCACGTCGTAGCCGAACACCCGTTTTCCCTCCCGCTCCATGGACTCGGATACCTCCAGGCGGTCGGGGAAAAAGCGCTCAAAGAGGGTGAATTTCATAACGGGGGAGAACATGCTCACGCTGCCGCCCACCCAGCCGCCGTCCTGGAACCGGTAGAGGGCGGGGGTGAACTTCTGGGAGGGGGAGAGCTGGTCAAAGGGGAGCTCCGGCATGGTCTCGTAGGACAAGACCTTGGGGTCCAGCCCCCGAGGCAGGTCATAGGAGGTGAGCAGCACCCCGTCCGCCTCCTGGGTGAAGCAGAACAGATGGGGGGAGGCGTTGGTGCGCCCCTGGACGGTGTAGTAGCTCTCCTCCAGCAGGAAGAGGCCGGGGAAATCCGCCGGAAGACCGGAGATCTTCTGATTGCAGATGGTGTTTACATGCCGGGCAAGGGGAAAGGAAGCGTCTCCCGCCGCCCGACGCTGTTCAAACTGCTCGCGGTTGTCAAAACGGCCGCAGAGCAGGTCCATAAACTCCGATAAATCGTGCATAATATAGCGCCTCCTGAAAGGGGTTATACTGAGTGGCTGCGTTACAGATTGACCTGCACCCGCTCGATGCCGTCCACGGCGGCCTTCACCATGGCGTCGATGTCCAGAGCCTGCTCGGCGGCCTCCACCTCGCCGGGCATGGGCCGCAGGCGGGGGTGCCGGGGGGTAAAGACGGTGCAGCAGTCCTCATAGGGGAGGATGGAGGTCTCAAAGGTACCGATTTTCCGGGCAATCTGGACGATCTCCTCCTTGTCCATGCCGATGCAGGGGCGCAGGACGGGCAGGTCCACCACCGCGCCGGTGCAGCGAAGCGCCTCCATGGTCTGGCTGGCCACCTGGCCCAGACACTCGCCGGTGACCAGGGCCTTGGCCCCGCAGCGGTTGGCCACCTCCTGGGCAATGCGCATCATAAAGCGGCGCATGAGGACAGTGAAGAGCTCCTCCGGACAGGAGCGGCGCAGCTCCTCCTGGATGGCGGTGAAGGGGACCACGTGGACGGTGAGCCGCCCGGTCCAGGGGGTGAGCAGGCGGGCCAGCTCCAGCACCTT
>CASFKT010000228.1 GCA_949295195.1 uncultured bacterium
GCCCCACCAGCTCCTCCACCTGCTTCCGCTGGCCCTCGCTGAGCTCCTCCGGCTCGGCGCGCTGATAGCGGCCCAAAATCTCCTCCAGCAGCTTCAGCTGCTCCGGGGAGAAGTCCACGCTCTGGGGCTCCGGCTCCTCCTCCACCCCCAGCAGCCAGCCCACGGGCACCTGAAAGAGGCGGCTCAGGGCCACCAGCTTGTCGATGTCGGGCAGAGATATGTCATTTTCCCACTTGTAAACCGTCTGCCGGGACACCCCCAGCTTGTCCCCCAGGGCCTCCTGGGAGAGCTCCAGCTCTTTCCGCCTGGCGGCGATCTTTTGTCCGGTGGTCATGGTATCATCTCCTCCCCGTCAGCCTAGCAGATAGGCGGGCCGCCCGCCACCATCCGGCGGTTTTGGTTTTGCTAACTGTGGGTTTACATGGGGGTGAAAGCGTTGGGAGACAAGGGGGTAAAATTGCTTTTGATCTGTGCATGGGATTTCGCCGCCCTCTTTTGCAGGGTTTCGCCCTGAGGGGCGAGTTCCTTTCTGGATGCCCAGAAAGGAACCAAAGAGGCACCAGGGGATGGGCGCAATCGGCAGGATCGGCAAAGCCTCCCTGCCTCCATGCCGCCCACCCCTGGACCCCATTTACGGGGGCCCCTCCTGAGACGCTCCGAATAATTTCCGGCGCGCAAAATCCGAGTGGCTTCCAGCGTTTTACTCCGGGCCACTGGGCCCTGGCATTCCCAAAATTGAAGTTGGTACGGTTTCACTTCCGCGCCTGGCTTTGCCGAACAGGTGGTAGCTGGTCCGTCATCGGCGGGCCGGTCTGGGACCGGCCCCTACGTAAGGACAGGAACGCTTCTACATCCGCCGCAGGGGCGGGTGTCCTCACCTGCCCCTGCCTCCCCCTGAAAGGGACGGCTGGAAAAATCAGGCGGCGAAACCCAGTTTCGCACAAAGTTCTTTTGGTTACTTTTCTTTCAAAAAAAGTAACGCCTCCTCCCGGGGGTAGCAGGTGTTGAGCACCTCCAGCAGGGCGTTGGCGGTCATGTGTTCGGGCAGCTCCAGGCGCTTCAAGAGGGCCAGCCGCCGCTGGGCGCTGTCCGGGCGGCCGGTGAGGCCGGCGGCGAACAGGTCCGCCTTGGTGAGGGGGGGCTCCTGCTCCCGCGCCTCCCCCTGGTCCAGGAAGGTGGCCCCCGCCCGGCGGAGCACCTGCTCCAGCACGACGGGAGGCATGCCCTCCACCCCCAGCTTGCCCTCTTTCCCCCGCTGGCGCTTGCGCTTCTCCTTGCCATACACGTCGGGGATGTAGGCATGCTTCAGGTACTGTCCCGGAATAGCGCTCTTGATGCGGTTCCGGATGACGAAGCCCGCCCCGTCCGAGTCGGTGAGGACGATGAGCCCCCGCTTCTCCGCCGCCCGGCGGAGCAGGGCCATCCGCTCCGGGTCCTTGAAAATGCCAAAGCCGTGGGTCTCCAAAATCAGGGTGTCCACCACCTGGGAGAGGGTGTTTTTGTCGTATCGACCCTCCACGGCGATGGCCTCTCGTATTTTCAGCATGGGAACCCCCTCACCGCCGGGGCAGGGCGGGCTTCCGGGCGGGGGCAGACAGCTCCAGCAGCAGACTGGTGAGCAGCTGCTGCCCGTCCTGGCCGGTGGACTTCATGGCCAGGTCCGCCTCGCCGCACCGGACCACCGCCCGGCGGCACCAGGGCAGGGAGAACCGCCGGGCCGCGGTGAAGATCTTCTCCGCCTGGAAGGACCGCAGGCCCCACAGGTCGGCCACATAGGAGGCCCCTCTCCCCCGCTCCAGGGCCAGGCGGGCGGAGTACAGCTGCCGCATGTTCCGCCCCAGGGACCACAGGATCTTGATGGGGGGCTCCTGCATCTGAAAGAGCTCCCCCAGCACCTGGGCCGCCTGGTCAAATTTCCCCGCTCCGATGGCGTCGGTCATGCGGAACACCACCGTGTCCAGCTGGGGGGTGGCCACCGCGTCGATGTCCGCCCGGGTGATCTGCGAGCCCTTGGCATAGGCCCCGATCTTCTCGATCTCCCCGATCAGGTTGGTCATCAGGTCCCCGCACAGGAAGATAAGCTCCGAGGCCAGATTGCCGTCAATGTCCTTGCCCAGGGCCCGGAACCGGCGGCGCACCCACTTCACCAGCTCCCCGGTCTCCTGGCGGGCAAAGTTCACCACCACCCCGCTGCGCTTGATGGCCCCCGCCAGCTTGGTGCGGGCGTCCCCCTTGTAGGGGATCAGGTCGTAGACAAACACCAGACACACGTAGTCGGGCAGCTCTTCAAAGAGCTTGGCGTAGGCCTCCCGGTCCTTCTCCCCCGCCTTAAACAGGTCGAAGTCGGTCACCTGGACCAGGGTGCGCTGGGCCATCATGGGCAGACAGTCCAGGGCCTCCTCCAGGCGGCGGGGGGACATCTCCTTGGCGGGGATCTCATGGAAATTGAAGGTCCCCATCCCCCCGGACAAAATCAGCTCCTTGAGCTGGTTCAGGCAGTAGTCCCGCAGATAGGTCTCCTCCCCGTGGAGGATATAGAGTTTTCCCGGAGCCTGGGCGGACAGGTCCTTTTTCAGCTGCTGATAGCCAGCGGTATCGGCTTTCCCTTTGGGCGGCATGTCGTCTCCTCCTGCTCTCTTGGCTTACCGGTTCAATACGCTTAAATACTTCTCGATGCGGATGCCCTTGTTCTTCTCGCTCTCATCCCGCTCCAGCAGGATCAGGGTCTCCAGCACGTCCATGGCCCGGCGCACCGCCGACTCCAGAGGCTTTCCATTCAGCAGCTCCCCCACCAGCACGGCGGAGAACATGTCCCCGGTGCCCGGGAAATGGACCTTGATGAACTCATAGGGGATGGTGAAGTAGGAGCCGTTTTTGTGGTTGTAGCCCCACACCACGTGGCTGCCCGTCTCCGACTCCACGCCGCTGGTCACCACCACCGACCGGGGGCCGAAGGACAACAGGCCGTCCACCACCTCCTTAGCCTCCGCCTGGGTCAGGCTCTCCTGCCCCACATACCGGCCTGTGAGGAAGGTGGCCTCGGTGAGATTGGGGACAATTACATCGGCCACCCCGATGAGGCGGCGCATGTTGGCCACCGTCTCCTCCGTCACCCCGTTGTAGAGCTTGCCGTCGTCGGCCATGATGGGGTCGGTCATCACCAGCAGGTCCTCCTTCCGCTGGCTGTCGGTCCACCTGCTCCGCCGAGGCCAGAAATCCGGTGGTGATGCAGTCGAAGGAGAAGCCCAGGTCCTTCCACACGGCGATGGACTTCTTCATGTATTCGGTGGTGTCCAGAATGGTGAACTTCCCGTAGTCCAGGGTGTTGGACACCAGGGCGGTGGGCAGGTTGTAGACGCTGTGGCCGAAGTTGGATAAAACGGGCAACATGGCGGCCAGGGCCACCTTGCCGTAGCCGGGCATGTCGTTAATGATTAAAATATTTTTGCTGTTTTTGCTTTTTTCCATTGGGTTACCCTTCTTTTTTCTTTTTTTCACGTGGAGATTTCGCTGCCTGCGGGCAGCGAGTGACTTTGCCCGCGGCGGCAAAGTCACCAAAACGCCGCCGGGGTTTGCTCCGAGGAGCACCGTTCCGGTGCTCCAAGTCGCGCACCCCGGACCCCATTTACGGGGGCCCCTCCTGAAAGGTATTGTGCCATTTCCGGCGCGCAAAATTTGAGTGAATGCCTGATTTCCCGCCGGGCCACTGGGCCCTGAGTTTGCAAAATTTGTTTTCGGTGCGCTTCAAGTTCTGCGCCTGAGTTTGCCG
>CASFKT010000229.1 GCA_949295195.1 uncultured bacterium
AATCATCAGCACTTCTCGAAGATGGTGGCAACGCCCATGCCGCCGCCGATGCACAGGGTGGCCAGGCCCTTCTTGGCCTCGGGCCGCTTCTGCATCTCGTGGAGCAGGGTGACGATGATGCGCGCGCCGGAGGCGCCCACGGGGTGACCCAGGGCGATGGCGCCGCCGTTCACGTTGACCTTGCTCATGTCGAAGCCCAGCTCGCGGGCCACGGCGATGGACTGGGCGGCAAAGGCCTCGTTGGCCTCCACCAGGTCCATGTCCTCGATCTTCAGGCCGGCCTTCTCCATGGCCTGACGGGAGGCGGGCACGGGGCCCACGCCCATGATCTTGGGATCCACGCCGCCCTGGCCCCAGCTGACCAGCTTGGCCATGGGCTTCAGGCCGTACTTCTCCACGGCCTCGCCGGAGGCCAGGATGATGGCGGCGGCGCCGTCGTTGATGCCGGAGGCGTTGGCGGCGGTGACGCGCTGGACGTGCTTCTTGGTGTCGGCCTCGTGGACCTGGGTGACCTCAAAGGAGTGCTCGATGGTGTCCTCCACACCCTCGGGGCCCACGGGGAAGGCGCCGCGCAGCTTGGCGATGCTCTCGGGGGTCACGCCGGCGCGGGGGAACTCGTCCACCTTGAATTCCACGGTCTCCTTCTTCTTCTTGATCATGATGGGCACGATCTCGTCGTCGAAGCGGCCGGACTTCTGGGCGGCCTCAGCCTTGTTCTGGGAGGAGGCGGCGAACTCGTCCAGCTCCTGGCGGGTGATGCCCCACACGTCGCAGATGTTCTCGGCGGTGGTGCCCATGTGATAGTTGTTGTAGGCGTCCCACAGGCCGTCCTTGATCATGGTGTCAACCATCTTGTTGTCACCCATGCGGGCGCCCCAGCGGGCGGCGGGGATGGCGTAGGGGGCGGCGGACATGTTCTCGGTGCCGCCGGCCACGATGATGTCGGCGTCGCCGGTGAGGATGGCCCGGGCGCCCTCAATGACGGACTTCATGCCGGAGCCGCACACCATGCCCACGGTGTAGGCGGGAACGCTGATGGGGATGCCGGCCTTCAGAGAGGCCTGGCGGGCCACGTTCTGGCCCAGGCCGGCGGTGAGGATGCAGCCGAACATGACCTCATCCACGTTCTCAGGCTTCACACCCGCGCGGTTCAGGGCTTCCTTGATGACCACGGCGCCCATCTCGGCGGCGGGGGTGTCCTTCAGGCTTCCGCCAAAGGAGCCGATGGCGGTACGGCAGCAGTTCACTACATAGACTTCTTTCATTCTGTTACCTCCAAAATGATGTAGAGTGGCGTCACAAGGACGCCCTTATCCGCTCTCAAATCGATTATACCCAATGGGCATGGAAAAAGCAATGAAATTTTTTGCTCCAGAGTTGCGTTTTCGTGCACTTTCCCGGAGAATTGAGGACGTCCCTCAGGGGGCCGCTCCGGCCTCCGCGTAGTCTGCCACCAGGGCCTGGGCCAGGCGCAGGGGGTCCTCCCCCTTCCGGAGGCGGAAGGTGAACCGGGGCACGTCCCCGGGGGTGAGGAGGAGGCGGTTCTTGTACTTCTCCATCCCGCACAGCCCGGAGAACTGCTCCAGGCTGAACCGGCCCAGGGTGAACACCAGCTGTCCGTTTTTCTGGGAGATGTCGGTGATCTCCGCCTGGGCGGCGGCGGCGCGGAGGAGGGCCACGGAGATCAGGTTGTTCACCGTCCGGGGGGGCTCGCCGTACCGGTCGATGAGCTCATCCACCAGGTCGTCCGCGTCCTCCTCGCTGCGGATGGCGGCGATGCGGCGGTACAGGTCCATGCGCTGCTCCGGCGAGGGGACGTACCGGTCGGGGATGGAGGCGGCGATGGACAGATCGGCGGCGCACTCGGTGCGCTGGGGCACCGGCTGGCCCTGCTCGGTGAGGACGGCCTCCTCCAGCAGCTTCAGGTACATGTCGTAGCCCACCGAGAGCATAAAGCCGCTCTGTTCCGGGCCCAGCACGTTGCCCGCCCCCCGGATCTCCAGATCCCGCATGGCGATTTTGAAGCCCGAGCCGAACTCGGCAAACTCCCGGATGGCGGACAGGCGCTTGGAGGCCACCTCCGTCAAAACCTTGCCCCGGCGGTAGGTGAGGTAGGCGAAGGCCCGCCGGCTGGACCGGCCCACCCGGCCCCGGAGCTGGTGGAGCTGGGCCAGACCCAGGTGGTCGGCGTCCTCGATGATGAGGGTATTGGCGTTGGGCAGGTCGATGCCCGTCTCAATGATGGTGGTGCACACCAGCACATTCAGCTCCCCGTCGGTCATGCGGCTCATCACGTCGTCGATGGCCTCCTGGGTCATCTTGCCGTGGGCCACCCCCACGGCGGCGTCCTCCCCCAGCATCTGCTGGATTCGGGCGGCGGTGCGGTCGATGGTCTCCACCCGGTTGTGGAGGTAGTACACCTGCCCGCCCCGCTCCAGCTCCCGGCGCATGGCGTCGGCCAGAACGGGCCAGTTGTGCTCCAGCACATAGGTCTGCACCGGCAGGCGGTCGGCGGGGGGCTCCTCCAGGGTGGACATGTCCCGGATGCCCGACATGGCCATGTTCAGGGTCCGGGGGATGGGGGTGGCGGAGAGGGTGAGCACGTCCACCTGGGCAAAGCGCTCCTTCAGCTTCTCCTTGTGCTTCACCCCGAAGCGCTGCTCCTCGTCCA
Source organism: uncultured bacterium (assembly GCA_949295195.1). GTDB lineage: Bacteria > Bacillota > Clostridia > Oscillospirales > Oscillospiraceae > Lawsonibacter. The sequence continues at coordinate 2,672 of CASFKT010000229.1, forward strand.
CCACCAGCAGGCCCAAATCCTTGAACTTCACGTCCTTGTTGAACAGCCGGTGGGTGCCGATGAGGATGTCCACCGAGCCGTTCTCCACCTTGCGAAGGGTCTCCTTCATCTGGGCGGGGGTGCGGAACCGGGAGACCACGTCGATGGACACCGGGTACTTGGCAAACCGCCGCAGGGCGGTGAGGTAGTGCTGCCGGGCCAGGACGGTGGTGGGCACCAGTACGGCGGCCTGCTTGCCGTCCAGGACGCACTTCATCATGGCCCGGAAGGCCACCTCCGTCTTGCCATAGCCCACGTCCCCGCACAGCAGCCGGTCCATGGGCACAGGCCGCTCCATGTCCCGCTTGATCTCGTCCACGCACCGGAGCTGGTCCTCCGTCTCGGTGTACTCAAACTGCTCCTCGAACTCCCGCTGCCAGGGGGAGTCGGGGGAGAAGGCGAAGCCGGGCTGCCGCTGCCGCTGGGCGTAGAGCTGGATGAGGCCCTTGGCCAGGTCCTCCACCGC
>CASFKT010000230.1 GCA_949295195.1 uncultured bacterium
CCACCGGGCCCTGGGTTTGCAAAAATTGCGGCTGGTGCGGTTCCGCATCTGCGCCTGGGTTTCCCGAACCAACGGCACTGGTGCTGATTCGCTGTAGGGGCGGCTATCAGCCGCCTGCAAGCCTTCCCCCTGGGGGGAAGGTGCCCCAGTGCGCACACTGGGGCGGATGAGGGGGCAATGATAGAACGCTTTTTTGTGTAGGGCGCGACGACCTCGGCGCGCCGCGTATGCGGGCCGGCCAGTGTCCGGCCCCTACGAAATGGGATGACGGCTTCCAGCCCCGCCGTAGGGGCGGCACACCGGGCCGCCCGCAAGCCTTCCCCCTGCAAGGGGGAAGGTGCCCCCGAAGGGGGCGGATGAGGGTGGGCTCCGGAATGGCAGAAACCTTTCATCGGGCCGGCCAGTGTCCAGCCCTTGCGAAATATAAAACGCCGTAGGGGCGGGTGCCCTCACCGGCCCGCTCCGGAGGAACCCTGTTGTAGGGCGCGGCCTCCCGGACGCGCCGTTTCGCCTATCCGTAAACCCTCGTAGGGGCGGCCCCATGCGGCCGCCCGCAACCCTTTTCTCTGCACATAAAAATGCGCCGGGCGGCGGCCCGGCGCATCTCAGCCTAAAATGTCAAACAGGCAGCCCCACACGTAGTCCAGGTCCTCAAACCGCACCTGGGGGGCCAGCCGGAACAGGGCCAGCTCCCCCTCCTGGAGGGCACGGACGCCGCACTGCTCCTCCAGGCGCCGGAGCACCTGGGCGGTGTCGCGGCCGGGAAAGCGGGCGGTCACGGCGCCCGTTTCCTCGTCGGCGGAGACCACCTGGGGCCCGCCGGGGCCGAAGTCCTCCAGCCGGGCCTTCCAATGCCGGGTGAGCCGGGCAACGCGGGCCGGGTCCCGGTTGTCCCCGGCGGCCTGGGTCAGATCAACCTGTCTCATAGTCTCGTCTCCAGTGGGACGCTCACCGCGTAGGACCGGGCCTCCAGCCGCGTGAGCAGCGTGGAGAGCACCCGGGCCGACTCGCTTCCGGCGTCCAGCGTGATATAAGCCTGCTGGCTGCGGGAGGGGATGGCGCGGATGACCGCGTTGGCGTGGGAGCTGGCTCCCGTTCCCGCCTCTGGGATGGCGGACACCGTCTCGTCCCAGCAGACCCAGCCCTCCGCCTCCAAGGCGGACCGCTGGCTCTCAGGCACCAGGGCCAGGGTGGTGCGGGTGTAGCCCACCCGCTCCAGGACCTGGCCGCCCTCCTCCAGCAGCTGACGGGTGGCGGCCAGGGTGTTCCCCTCCGCCAGCAGGCCCACGCTGTGGCCGCTGCCCAGAATGCGGTAGAGCAGGTCGTCCTGCCGCTCCAACCCATCCGCCGGGAAGAAGAACACCGCGGCCCGGTTGCTCTCATCCAGGGCGTCCAGAATGTCGCTGAGGCCCTGGTCATCGTCGCACCGGAAGGCCAGATAGACCGGGACGCTGTCCTCCGTGTCCGGCTCCTCCTCGATGGGAGGGTCGGTGGTCTCCGTCTCCCCACTGCTGCCGGTGGGTGGGAGGACGCCGGGCGTCGCCGTGCTCTGGTTGGCCTGGTTGTACTCCCGCAGCTCACGGGAGATGGAGAGGGTGGCCGCCTCCACAAACTTCGCGTCGCTGAGCACCACGGAGCTGTTCTTGATCCGGACGATATACCCCTCGTCAATGGAGATCACCGAGTAGCTCAGACCGAAAAAGCTGCACACCAGCGCCACCGGCACAAAGACCTGGCCGTTGCGGAGAATGGCCCGGCCATTGAGATACTCCCCGGTGACCGCATTGTAGCAGGTGTTGTTGTTCAGGTTGAAGGTGAGAGCCTGCCGGGTGTTGAACAGGGTGGCTATGCCGGAGCCGCGGTTGTAGCTGAACGAGATGTCAAAGCCGATGCGGGCAGTGTTGCTGCCGTCAAAGGCGGAGTAGGGGACGTAGAGCACGCCCCCCGACCAGGTGGGCATGGTGCTGTCGCTGAGGCTCACCACGCTGTCGTTGATGACGGTAAAATAGATGTCCCCGGCGGCGGAGGCCGGCCCGGACAGGCCCAGAGCCAGCGCCAGGGCGCACACCAGCGCCAGCAGCCGGCGCAGTCGGCGTTTCATGGAATAAGTCCCTCCTCTCCTTGGGGTGCGGGCACGTTCAGGGCTGTCCGCGGTTGATCTCCCGCACGTCGGTCCGGCCCATCAGATAGTCCAGGCTCACGCCGAAGTAGTCGGCGATGGCCACCAGGCCGGGGACCTCGGGATAGCCCTCATTGTATTCGTATTGTTGATATCCGCGCAGCTTTAAGCCGCAGATCTCCGCCATTTCCCGCTGTTTTAAACCGCGTTCCCGGCGGAGTTCCCGGAGGCGTTCAGAAAAATTTGCCATAATTACCTCCCGCCCCCTTGACATGCGTATTAAACGCGTATATTATAAGGAAAACGCGTAATAAACGCATATTGGAGGGCAGTGTTATGAACGGTGCTATTGAATCGCTTTTTTGCAGTAATCCAGACTTGTCCCACCGGGTCTATACATACTGCAAGGCCAATCCGGAATTTATGGAGGCCGAGGCGGAGTACGACGCCTTGCTCCAGTCCCTGGAGCAGACCCTGGGCTACACCCGGATGCAGGAGATCGAGGACTGCTTCCTGCGCTACTCCGCCCGGCTGGTACAAGCCTATTATCTCTTCGGCCTGGGCCTGCGTCAAGAGGTTCTTTGGGCGCTGGGGCGGGAATGACTGGATGGGGGATTTTACAGCAGGGTTCCGCCCCTCTCCCCTCTCAGCCTTCCCCCTCTTTCGTGGGGGCCGGTCCCAGACCGGCCCACGGGCGGCCACATGGGGCCGCCCCTACGGCTTTACGGGAGCCTTGCCTGAAATCCGGCGGGCGGGTGAGGACACCCGCCCCTACGCGGTTCTTTTCGTAGGGGCCGGTCCCAGACCGGCCCGCGGGAGGTGCAAGCCCCTCCCCTACGTTTTTCAAGAAGCCCTTCCGGGATTGGGTAGGGGAGGCCCTTGGGCCTCCCGCCGGGGGGCGTGCAAGCCAAGAAGGCACCCTCATCCGCCCCCTTCGGGGGCACCTGTCCCTATCCCCTCTGTCGCTGCGCGACATCTCCCCTTGATAAGGGGAGTCG
>CASFKT010000231.1 GCA_949295195.1 uncultured bacterium
GTGTTTTTCATCGGCCGGAACATCGACTACGCCGTGGGGCTGGAGGGCTCCCTGAAGCTGAAGGAGATCTCCTACATCCACTCGGAGGCCTACGCCGCCGGCGAGCTGAAGCACGGCACCATCTCCCTCATCGAGGACGGCACCCTGGTGGTGGCCCTGGCCAGCTGGAATGAGCTGTTCGACAAGCTGATGAGCAATGTGAAGGAGGTCAAGGCCAGGGGGGCCGATGTGATCGGCATTGCCACCCGGTCCCACCGGGAGGCCCTGGCCGGTCTGGTGGACAGTGCCCTTTCCATCCCCGACGTCCACCCCATGTTCCTGCCCTCCCTGGAGGTCATCCCCATGCAGCTGTTTGCCTACTATGTGGCGCTGATGCGGGGCTGCGACATCGACAAGCCCCGGAATTTGGCCAAGAGCGTCACCGTGGAGTGATGCGCACCTTTCAAAATAAGTCCAAGGCCCGCCGTCTGATGATACAGACGGCGGGCCTTCTTCTATGGAGGGCAGCGGTGTTTTTGTTGGGCCGGAGTAAAAAAAGACCTGCCTGCGCACACTGTATCCGGCGAGGAAAGGGAGAAAGCATGAGGAAAACACCGGAAATATTTGAATAGACGCGGGGAAAAGACATAAATTTTGGATAAACCTTAAAAAGAAATCAGAATTTCCTTGCTTTTTTCTGTGACTTCGCCTAGAATGAAGGTAACAGGCATAAAGATTGCATAAATTCTGGATTAAGGTGGTGACGTTTATGGCGGTAGAGGCAATTCAAGCGGTGACCGAGTTGGAAGAGCGTGTGAAGAAGCAGAAAGAGGCCGCGGCGGTTCAGAACAAACAGCGGCTTCTGGAGGCCCAGCGGGCCGCCCGCCTTCTGGTGGAACAGTCCCGCCAGCAGGCGGAGGGGGAGGCGCGGCAGAAGATGGCCCAGGCGGAGGCCCAGGCCGCGGAGTGGACCCAGGGCGTTCTGGACCAGGCCAAGCAGGAGTGTGAGGCGTTAAAGACGCAGGCGCGCGGCCGGCTGTCTGAGGCGGCCGCCTTTCTGGTGGAAAAGGTTGTGAACTGAATGGCCATTGTGACAATGAAGCGGCTTCGGCTGCTTGCCATGCGGGAGGACCGGGAGGCCCTGCTGGACGACCTCCAGCGGCTGGGCTGTGTGGAGGTCAGCGAGCCCACCCTGGACGGCCAGGAGGAGAGCGGGGCGGAAGAGCTGCTGTCCCGTCTGACCCCTCCGGACACCCAGGCCCTCTCCCAGGCCCAGATGGGTATTTTGAAGCACTACGGGGCCAAGGGGAGGGGGTTCCTCACCCCCAGGCCCCAGACCTCCAAGGAGGAGCTGTGCTCCCCCCAGGCGGCCGCCCGTCAGGACCAGGCGGTGGCCGGCGTGCTGGCGGGGGAGCGGCAGGTGAACGCCCTGCTGGCCCAGGGGGAGAAGCTGGCGTCCCAGCGCTCCGCCCTGGCCCCCTGGCTGGCCCTGGACGTCCCCCTGGAGAGCAGGTCCACCCCCAGGCTGCTGGTGCAGTTCGGCACCCTTACCGCCGCCCGGCCCTTTGAGGAGGCGGCGGGGGCGGTCCAGGCGGCCAGCGAGCTTGCGGAGCTCCGGGAGGCCAGCGCCGGGCGGGAGGTGCGGTACTGCCTGCTGGTGTGCCACGTGAGCGCCCAGGAGGCGGTGCTGGAGGCCCTGCGGGACTTCGGCTGGTCCCGCCTCTCCATGGATGGGTGGACGGGCACCGCCCAGGAGAACGATGCCCGTCTGGCCCGGGAGCAGGAGCAGACCGCCGGGGAGCTCCAACAGGCCCGGGAAGCCCTGGCCTCCATGGGGGACCGGCTGGACGACCTGTGCCGGGCGGCGGACCGGGCCGCCCTGGACATCCGCCGGGAGGAGGGCCGGATCAAGCTCCGGGACACGGAGCAGACCTTCCTGCTCCAGGGCTGGGTGCCTGCGGAGCAGTGGGAGAAGGTCCAAACCGCCCTGGAGCGGTATCCCTGCGCCTACGAGCTGGAGGACCCGGCGGAGGAGGAGTACCCCCAGGTGCCGGTGCAGCTGAAAAACAACTGGTTCACCCGGCCTTTGAGCATGGTGACCGAGATGTACTCCCTGCCCGCCTACGGGACTTTGGACCCCAATCCTCTCATGGCCCCCTTCTTTATCCTGTTTTACGGGATCATGCTGGCGGACATGGGGTACGGGCTGCTGATGATTCTGGGTTCTGTGTTTGTACTGAAAAAGGTCCGGCCAAAGGGCGGCATGTGGAACTTCTTCGCCCTGCTGGGCCTGTGCGGCGTGAGCACCTTTGTGATGGGGGCAATTACCGGCGGCTTTTTCGGGGACTTCCTCACCCAGCTGACCACGGTGATGGGGATGGAGAACCCCATCGTGCTGCCCGCCCTCTTCACCCCTCTGAACGACACCATGATGATCCTGGTGGGGGCCATGTGCCTGGGGTTTGTCCAGATCCTCACCGGCATGGCCATCAGCGTGGTCCAGAAGATCCGAGCCGGAAAGTTTATGGACGCTCTCTGGGAGGAGATCACCTGGTGGGTGGTTTTCCTTGGCCTGGGGCTGATGGTGCTGGGGGTGACCAACCTGGTGCTGTACGCCGGCCTGGTGCTGGTGGTGGCCGGGCCGGGGAAAATTACCGGGATCTTCGGCTCCCTCTACAACCACATCACCGGATACTTTGGGGATATTCTCTCCTACTCCCGTCTCATGGCCCTGATGCTGGCCGGGTCGGTGATTGCCCAGGTGTTCAACACCCTGGGGGCCATCCCGGGAAATGTGGTGATTTTCCTGGTGATCTCTCTGGCGGGCAACGCCCTGAACTTTGCCCTGAATCTGCTGGGGTGCTACGTCCACGACCTGCGCCTGCAGTGTCTGGAGTTCTTTAAGAACTTCTATGTGGACGGCGGAAGGCCTTTCCGCCCCATAGACCTTACGACCAAATACTACGACGTGGTGAAATAAAAAGGAGGACGCAACCATGGACATGAATCAATTGGTAGAGATGCAGCAGAGTTTGACCTTCCTGGGCAGCATCGGCGGCCTGGCCCTGGCTTTGCTGGGGGCGGGCCTGGCGGCGGTGCTCAGCGGCATCGGCTCGGCCAAGGGCACCGGCATCGCCGGTGAGGCAGGCGCCGGCCTGCTGTGCGAGGACCCCGGCAAGTTCGGCAAGGTGATGATCCTTCAGGTCATCCCCGGCACCCAGGGCCTGTATGGCCTGGTGGTGTGGTTCTTCGCCATCTTCCGCATGGGCCTGCTCAGCGGAACCCTGCCCGATCTGACCATCGCCCAGGGGATGCAGTACTTTGTGGCCTGCCTGCCCATGGCGCTGGGCGGCCTGTTCTCCGCCATCGCCCAGGGGCGGGTGGCGGCGGCCTCCATCAACCTGCTGGCCAAGAAGCCGGACGACTGGTCCAAGGGCATGGTGCTGTGCATCACGGTGGAGTTCTACGCCATTTTGTCCCTGCTGGCCTCCATGCTGATGCTCATCAACATCAGCGCCTGATGAGGTGAGCCCATGGACGGAATGGAAAAAATTACGGCCCGTATCCAGGAGGACGCGGACCGGGAGATCGCGGCCATGAACGCCCAGACCGACGAGCAGATCGCCGCCCTCCAGGCCCAGGCCCGGACCCAGGCGGAGCAGGAGCGCCAGACGATCCTCGCCCGGGGTGAGCGTGCGGCGGCGGAGCGCCTGGAGCGCCTAAAATCCGCGGCCCAGATGGAGCGGCGGAAGCTGGAGCTGGCCGCCAGGCAGGAGGTCCTGTCCGAGGCCTTTGACCAGGCGCTGGAACGGCTGTGCACCCTCCCCGACGAGGAATACATCCAGCTCCTCACCGCCCTGGTGCTCCGGGCGGTGACCACCGGGCGGGAACAGCTCATCTTCTCCCAGAAGGACCGCAGCCGCATCGGCAAGGCGGTGGTGGTGGCCGCCAACGAGGCCCTGGTGAAAGAGGTGGCCCCCGAGCTGCCCGACTCCCTCACCGACTCCAAGGTGGGGGCCTTCCTGGGCAAGATGGTGAACAGCGCCACCGCCCAGATCACGGGCACCGGCCTTCTGACCCTGTCGGAGGAGACCCGGCCCATCCGGGGCGGCTTCATTCTGGTGGACGGCCCGGTGGAGGTCAACTGCTCCTTCGAGGCCATGCTCCGCCTCCAGCGGGAGAAGCTGGAGAAGCCGGCGGCGGAAATTTTGTTTGGTTCTTAGCGGGTCGGCCGCCAAAGGCGGCCGGCCGGACAGACCCGAAAGGGGTGGTATTTTGTCCCGTAAAAGAGATACGGATTACTTGACCATCTCTGCCCGCATCCACGCCATGGAGAACCGGATGCTCACCCGGGAGCGCATGGACCGGATGATCGACGCCCGGGACGAGGGGGAGGCCCTGAAGGTCCTCTCCGAGTGCGGCTACGGCGGGACGGAGGGCGTCTCCGGCCAGAGCCTGGAGGGACTGCTGACCCAGGCACGGGCGGAGACCTTTGGGGAGATCCGGGGGGCGGTCCCCGACCCCAGGGTGGCCGAAGTGTTTCAAATGAAGTACGATTACCACAACGCCAAGACCCTGGTGAAGGGGGAAGCTGTGGGGATCGATGCCCGCCGGCTCCTTTCGCAGGGCGGGCGGTATGACCCGGAGCTCCTGGCTGATGAGTACCAGAAGGAGAACCTGTCGGGGGTGAGCCCCGCCTTTCAGCGGGCGGTCCGGGAGGCCCGGGCCATTTTGAAGGAGACGGGGGACCCCCAGCGCTGCGACGTGGCCCTGGACCGGGCCTGCTTTGAGGAGATGGCCCAGCTGGCCCGGGACTGCAAGAGCTCGTTTTTAGAGGGCTATGTGCGTTTGTGTATCGACGCGGCCAACCTGCGCACCGCCGTCCGGGTGGCCCGGATGGAGAAGGGGAGCGACTTCCTCCTCCAGGTGCTGCTGCCCGGGGGCAACGTGTCGGAGAAGGCGCTGGCCGCCGCCCGGGGGGAGGATTTGGGCAGTCTGTTCCAGACCGGCTCCCTGGCCAAAGCCGCCGAGCTGGGGGCCAAGGCGGCCCGCCCGGCGGGGGGCCCCCTCACCGCCTTTGAGCGGGAGTGCGACAACGCCGTCACCCGGTACGTCTCCGACGCCAAGCGGGTCCCCTTCGGGGAGGAGACGGTGATTGCCTACCTGTACGCCAAGGAGGCGGAGCTCACCGCCATCCGCACCATCCTGGCCTCCCGGCGGGCAGGCCTGGACGGGAACGCCATCCGGGAGCGGCTGCGGGAGACCTATGTGTAACGGAGGTGGAGGAAGATGTACCGAATCGGCGTCATCGGGGACCGGGACAGCGTCCTGGGCTTCCAGGCCCTGGGTCTGGAGGTGTGCCCCGTGGAAAATGCGGAGGAGGCCCGGCAGGCCCTCCACCGCATGGCAAAGGAGAATTTCGCCATCCTCTACCTCACCGAGCAGCTCTCCGCCCAGCTCCAGCCGGAGATCGCCCGGTATCAGGACGCCCTCACCCCGGCCATCATTTTGATTCCGGGCAAGGAGGGCTCCCTGGGCATTGGGATGGCCAACATCAAGACCGCCGTGGAGCGGGCGGTGGGAGCGGACATTCTGTGAGGAAATGAAGAATGCAGGAATGCAGAATGCAGAATGAA
>CASFKT010000232.1 GCA_949295195.1 uncultured bacterium
CGACTGGAGCACGCAGCCTGCCGCCCCCAGTCCCAGCGGCGGGGGAGGGGGGAACTCCGCCTTCTGGCCCGCCTTCGCGGCCGGTCTGGCGGGGAAGGTGCCCCCCTCGGTGCAGCCCTTCCTCAATAACCCGGCGAAAGTCACCGGCGTGTGGAAGAACGGCTTCCTCACCCTGTGGGTGGACAGCGAGTTTACCCGGGCCATGCTCAACAAGCCCACCGTCACCCAGCCCCTGGCCCAGGCGGCGGCCGCCTTCTTCGGTGCGGCGGAGGCCCGGGTGTCCGTGGTAGTGGGGCAGCCCCCGGCGGAGGAGGGCTCCGCGCTCCCGGCTGCTGGGGCGAAGCACGACGCTTTGGACGACCTGCTGGCCTTCGGGGCCCAGTTCGACAACATCAAAATCCAGTAATCAGGCCCTCCGCCCCTGGCGGCGGGGGAGACAGCAAAGAAATCAAGGCCGCCTGCCCATGGAGGCGGGCGGCGGAAACGGAAGGAGTGTTGCCACATGGCAAAAGGATTTGGCAGCCGGGGTATCCCCGGCATGGGCGGCGGCATGAATATGAACATGATCAAGCAGGCCCAGAAGATGCAGCAGGACATGCTGAAGATGCAGCAGGAGCTGGAGGAAAAGACCTATGAGGCCAGCGCAGGCGGCGGAGTGGTCACCGCCTCCGTCTCCGGCAAGCGGGAGCTGAAGTCCCTCACCATCGACCCCGACGCGGTGGACCCCGACGACGTGGAGATGCTGGAGGACATGATCGTGGCCGCCGTCAACGAGGCCCTGCGGGCCGCGGAGAGCGACGCCGCCTCCAACATGCAGAAGCTCACCGGCGGGCTGGGCCTGCCCTTCTGAGCCGGGGCTCCGGCCGCTTGGAGAACCGGGCGCAGGCGGGGGTGTCCGCCCGCTTGTCCCGGCACCGGGGCTCAGAGCAGTGGCCCTCGTCCAGGGGGGCGTAGCGGTAGCCCGCCACCCGGACGTAGTGCTGGTGGAAATGGCGGCATTGGGCGCAGGATTTTGGGATTTCTTTTCCTTTCATAACCATCAACCTCCTTGCACTATTATACATCATTATACGTAAATTGCAACTACTTGTTTTTCATAGTGACTATGATACACTAGATAGCACAATTCCCTAAAAAACGAACTGATCGTAAAGTTTGACGAATTGGCGAAAGAGACCCGCATCCCCAAGTCCCGGCTGCTGGACGAGGCGGTGGAGGATCTGTTGAAAAAATATGAGGAGAAGCAGGGGAGAGGGTAATTCTCCAGGGGATTTCGCCGCCGCCTTCTTAAGCCTGCCCCCCTGGGGGGAAGGTGCCCCAGTGCGCACACTGGGGCGGATGAGGGGGCGATAATGGAGCGTTTTCGTTTCTCTCAGGGAGATTTCGCCGCCTGCGGGCGGCGACCTACTTTGCCCATGGCGGCAAAGTAGGCAAAACGCCACCGGGGACGGCTCCGATGAGCACTGCCGTGCTCATAGTTGCCCACCCTACCCCCTCTGGCCCTTCGGGCCATCTCCCCCTGACAGGGGGAGTCGGCCCCGGACCCCATTTTACAGGGGCCGAATTAGGCGGCCTTGGCAGTCATCGCAAAGGCGCGGGCGGCTCAGCTGACTGGTTTCTCTTCTATTACCGCTGCCGCTGAGTTTCCGGGAACCTTTGGGTGTTTCTTCTATCGGTAGAGAGCGCGCCTTTTGTGTGGGTGGGGCTCAAGTGCGGCTCAGGGCATCGGCGGGCGGGTGAGGACACCCACCCCTACGGAGTATCCGGAAACGCATATAGGGGCCGGTCTCAGACCGGCCGCGGGCGGCCACATGGGGCCGCCCCTACGGTGGAAAACGGAACGGGAGCGTTGGCTCGGAAGCGGCAGGCGCGGGAGCGGAACCGCACCAGTTCCAATTTTTCTCCCACTCAGGCCCCCAGTGGGGCCGGACGGGACCGCACGCAAGCACTCCTGATTTTGCGCGCCGGAAGGATTCTGCCCACTTCAAGGGGTAACCCTCGTAATAGGGGTCCGGGGAAAGGCGACTATGAGCACGAAGTGCTCATCTGTGCTCATCTGGAGCCGTCCCCGGGGGCGTTTTGGTTCCTTTGCCGCCATGGGCAAAGGAACTCGCCGCCCGCAGGCGGCGAAATCCCCTGCGAAAAGAGCCATCCAGCGGCCCGATGATGGCATCGGGCCCTACAAAAAAGTGCTCTATTATCGCCCCCTCATCCGCCTCGCATACGCTCGGCACCTTCCCCCTTGGAGGGGGAAGGCTTATATGAGGGAATTATGGAAAAAAGGAGGTCCCCCATGGACCACAAGGACTACATGCGCCGGGCCCTGGAGCTGGCCGCCCAGGCGGCGGCGGAGGGCGACGTGCCGGTGGGCTGCGTCATCGTCCGGGACGGCCAGATCATCGGCGAGGGCCGCAACCGCCGGGAGGAGAACGGGGACGCCACCGCCCACGCGGAGCTGGAGGCCATCCGGGACGCCTGCCGCCGCATTGGCAGCTGGCGTCTCCACCGGTGCACCATGTATGTGACCCTGGAGCCCTGCCCCATGTGCGCGGGGGGCATCATCAACTCCCGTATTGAGACGGTGCGCTACGGCGTGCGGGACGAGAAGGCGGGGGCCTGCGGCTCGGTGCTCAACCTGTTTGAGGAGCGCTTCAACCACCACCCCCGCCTGTACCGGGGCCCGTTGGAGGAGGAGTGCCGGAACCAGCTTCAGGAATTTTTCCTGGATCTGCGGGAAAAAGAAAGCTTTCCCAGAAATGTTTAATGCTTTTGTAACAACTCTTGCTGGTTTTGTTCACAAAAACCCGCTATCATGATACTTGCAGGGCAAGAGCGCAATCTTTTTCATTTGAATCCTCCACAGAGGCGGAGCCGGTCCATCACCGGCTCCGCCTCTCGCGTCTCCATCGGCCCGCCGTTGTTTTCAAACGGTCCACAAAGATTTAAAACTTATGTAATACTTTGGGGGAGGTTTTTTAACAAGTCTTTGTTAGTATCATACTCGCAAGAGACAGTTCGTTTCATTTTAATCCTCTTTTTCAACGGTAAGGCCCGGACGCTTTGGAGCAGCGTCCGGGTTTTGCTGTTATTCCGGCTTTTGGAGCAGGGTGAAGCGGCTGCGGGAGAAGTCCAGCACCCCCTCCCTCCGGAGCTGCCCCAGCTGGGCGGACAGGGCGCTGCGGTCCACCGACAGGTAGTCGGCCAGCTCCTGCCGGTCCAGAGGGATGGTGAAGGAGGCACTCCCCGCCGCCTCCGCCTGGTGGGAGAGGTAGGAGAGGACCTTGGCCCGGGTGGTCCGCTGGGACAGGTGGCCGATCTTCCGGTTGAGCATCAGATTTTTTCGGGCCATGAGCCCCAATAGCCGGCCGGGCAGCGCGCCGCCCCCGGGCGGCGGGTCCATCAGGTTTTCAGGGGGAAAGAAGATTCCCTCGCCCTCTCTGACCCCCTCCACCCGCACGGCCAGGGGGACCCCGGCGCAGGCGAAGGCCTCGGCAAACAGGTCCCCCGGCTCCACGGCGGCCAGGAGGGACCGGTTCCCCCAAAAGTCCTCCCGCACGATCCGCACCCCGCCGGCCAGCACCACCCCCACCCCCGGGGCCGGCTCTCCCGGGTGGAGCAGGGTCTCCCCCCGGACCCACCGCCGCCGAATGGGCTGGAGCCGGGGCAGGAGCTCCTCCAGCGCCTCCGCGTCCAGGCCGGAAAACAGGGGACAGCGCAGCAGCACCGCAAAAATTTCCTCCATGGTCGCCCTCCTTCGTTGGAAATCCAACATACAGTTCCCCTCTATCCTAGTAGAATAGGGCCGTACCGTCAAGGGAAATCCGGCGAAGGCCGGAGGAAACGCGCAAGGAGGAAGTTTTTATGATCCGCAAGATCATTCGCATTGACGAGAGCAAGTGCAACGGCTGCGGGGCCTGTGCCGCCGCCTGCCACGAGGGGGCCATTCAGATGGTGGACGGGGTGGCCAGGCTCACCAGGGAGGACTACTGCGACGGTCTGGGGGACTGTCTGCCCGCCTGCCCCACCGGAGCCATCTCCTTTGAGGAGCGGGAGGCCCCCGCCTACGACGAGGCGGCGGTAAAGGCCGCCCAGGCGGCCAAGGCGGCCCAGAACGGTGGAGAGCTCCCCTGCGGCTGCCCCGGCAGCGCCGCCAAGTCCCTGGAGCGCCGCCCCGGCCCCGGACCGATCCAGCCCGAACCGGAGAGGGAGAGCCAGCTGAGCCAGTGGCCGGTGCAGATCAAGCTGGTCCCCGTCCAGGCCCCCTATTTTCAGGGGAAGAAGCTGCTGGTGGCCGCCGACTGCACCGCCTACGCCTACGCCGGGTTCCACGATCGCTTTATCCGGGACCACATCACCCTGGTGGGCTGCCCCAAGCTGGACAGCGTGGACTACAGCGAGAAGCTCACGGAGATTCTCCGGCGCAACGACCTGAAAAGCGTCACCGTGGTGCGCATGGAGGTGCCCTGCTGCGGCGGCATCGAGCTGGCGGTGAAGAAGGCCCTCCAGGAGAGCGGCAAGTTCATCCCCTGGCAGGTGGTGACCATTTCCACCGACGGGCGGATTCTGGAGGAGACCTGAGGGTGGCTGTTCACAGCGCCACCCGCCGGCAAAACAGGCCCGCCGTCCCTGGGACGGCGGGTTCTGTATACCTTTTTCAGGCTTTTTTAAGGGTAATCCTCCAAAATCCATGATTTTTTACACATATTTTTTTACAAAATCTCTTTTCCCTCGACAAAATCTGTGCTATACTTCTTTTCACTGCCTTTACACAGATTTAACAAGAGAGAAGGAAACGTGCTTTGAACCGTCTTGAACCGGTCCAGACCCTGCCCCAGGCGCAGCCGTCCAAGCGAGGCCCCTGGCGTCTCCTCTGGCTGGCGGTGGGAATGACCGCTCTTGGGCTCCTGCTGGGTGTTCTGGGGATGTATCTCTCCGCCTGGTCCTCCCCGGACCTGTCCAGCGCCTCCCTTTCAGACTACTACTGGGACACCCCCATGCTGTGGTAGGCTGTTTTATTTTCTCCTGGGCCGGTGCTGGCTGGCCTATCTGGCGGCCGCACTCACCATGCTGGGGCTGACGGCGGCCAACTACTACAAAATTCAGCTGCGGGGGGACCCCCTCCTGGCCAGCGACCTGGCCCTGATCTCCGAGGCTGGGGACATGGCGGGAAAGTACACCCTGGAATTGACCGACCCCATCCGGACTGTTCTCCTCTGGGCGGCTGCGGGGCTCCTGCTGGCCCTGCTCCTGCTCCCCCGGCGGCGGACCATCCGGCGGGACCTGCGGCTGTTCGGGCTGTTCTCCACCATCGCGGTGGCCGCCACCGCCTTTGGGGGGCTGTACTGCAATGAGGATCTCTATGAGCAGACCCAGGCCGGGGAGGACCTGGTCAACCCCTGGATCGACGCGGAGGCATACCTCTCCCACGGCGCGGCCTACGCCTTTCTCCACACCGTTCAGGATCTGGTCCCCCATCCCCCGGAGCGGTACGACCCCCAGGCGGCCCAGGCCATCCTGGAGTCCTACGCCGAGGCGGACATCCCGGAGGAGCAGG
>CASFKT010000233.1 GCA_949295195.1 uncultured bacterium
AAAAACCTCCGTATGCACCGCAGGGGCGGGGGAAACATTCCCACGCCCCTATTTACGCGTCTGTTTGATTTGTGTCCTTTTGCCGTATCTCCATCGGATGATGGCAGTCTGTCCCAAACTCAGTGGGTCAGGCGGACGCGGCCCTTGGCGCGGCGGCGGGCCAGCACCTTGCGGCCATTGCGGGTGGCCATACGCTTGCGGAAGCCGTGCTCCTTGGAACGCTGGCGCTTCTTGGGCTGATAGGTACGAAGCATGGGGGACACCTCCTCATCTAATTTCAAGCCGGCGGACCGGCCCAACAACAGCCGTCTCCGGCTGCGGTTCGCAGATACTTCCCGGAAAAAGGGTAGAATGACCCTCTCCCTGGAATGACGGCTTCCATTATAGCCCCTGACTTTTCTTCCTGTCAACTCCTTTTTTGCTCTTTTCCACAAACTTTTCCGTTTTTTCTTGGAAGACACCACATCTTGTGGTGGTTTTCTTCTCATCCCATATGCTTTCAGTCATGGTTTCCATTCTTTCACAGATCCCCCCGGTACAGTGGAAAATTTCCGATACATTTAAAATAAAAAAGCCGGTGAAATCCTTGCGGGCAGAAGTGATTTTTGCTATAATGAGACTAATCAAAATGGGCGGCTCTCTCCACCTCTGGAGCGAGCCGCGCCAAAACACGCATTGAACGGGTCCCCTGCCCAAATAGGGCCGCGGGGGACCTCTCTTTTTCTTCCATCGGTCCGAATCCAGCAGCATCTCCACAGCCGCGGGCGGGAGCACCTCGACATTCCGCCCGTATTGCTATGCCCTTCGGCCGTTATTTTTCTGTAAGGAGGTCTTCCTTTCATGAATCCTGCCGCCGATGTCTGGTCCAAGGTCATCACTCTGATGCAGCCCGATATGACCGCCACCACCATCAACACCTGGTTTGACGACGCCACCGCCGTCGCCCTGGAGGACGACCGCTTCGTCCTCTACTCGCCCACCCGCTTCAAGCGGGACATCATCGCCACCCGCTATGTGGGAAAGATCCAGGCCGCCCTGCGGGAGCTCTTTTCCTGCGACATGGACGTGGTGGTGCTCACTGAGGGGGAGCTGGACCAGTACAGCCAGCCGGAGAAGGACAACTTCTTCCCCGGCACCGAGGAGTACACCTTCGAGCGCTTCGTGGTGGGCTCCTCCAACAAATTTGCCCACGCCGCCGCCCGGGCGGTGGCCGACAACCCGGGCAAGAGCTACAACCCCCTGTTTATCTACGGGGAGTCCGGCCTGGGCAAGACCCACCTGCTGTACGCCATCGCCCACACCATCCACAAGAACCACCCGGAGTACAAGGTGGTCTACATCAAGGGGGACACCTTCACCAACGAGCTGATCCAGGCCATCCGGGAGGGGAGAAACGCGGAGTTTCGGGAGAAGTACCGGGGCGCCGACGTGTTCCTCATGGACGACGTGCAGTTCATCGCCGGCCGGGACTCCACCCAGGAGGAGATGTTCCACACCTTCAACACCCTGTACGAGCTGAAAAAGCAGATTGTATTCACCTCCGACCGCCCCCCCAAGGAGATGCTGCGCCTGGAGGACCGTCTGAAAACCCGCTTCGAGTGGGGCCTGCTGGCGGACATCCAGCCCCCGGACTACGAGACCCGCATGGCCATCATCAAGAACAAGGCCATCCGCATGGGGGTGGAGCTGCCTGAGTTCCTCCTCCAGCTCATCGCCGAGAACATCACCGCCAACGTGCGGCAGATCGAGGGCACCGTCAACAAGATCATGGCCTACCAGCAGCTCATGGGGGACTCGGTGGACAAGGACACCGTCATCCGGGCGGTCAAAGACATGTTCAAGGAGAAGTCCGACATTGTGCCCACCGCCGACGTGATCATCGACGAGGTGTGCAAGTTCTACAACATCGAGCCGGCCACCCTCCGGGGCCAGGGCCGGGCCAAGGACATCTCCCTGGCCCGCCAGATCGCCATGTATCAGATCCGGCGCATGACCAACCTGTCTCTCAAGGAGATCGGCAAGGAGTTCGACAACCGGGACCACACCACCGTCCTTCACTCCATCGAGCGCATTGAGGACCTGGTAAAGACCGACCCGGAGAAGGCGGAGATCATCAAGGACATCACCGCCAACATCAACATCCGCTATGAATAAACTCCCTGCGCCCAATTATCTTCTATCTCTTAACTCCTATCTCAATTTATCCCCAGGCCGCTCCCCTTTTGTGGAGAAACAGGCCTGTCCTTTTTCGACCTAAATTATCCACAGTTAAATGTGGAAAACTCGTTGCATAGTGTGGAAAACTTTCCTTTGCCCCAACGGCTGTGGAAAGCGGCAAAATTTTTTTCACACCCCCTGTGGACGCTTTTTTCTTAGCGCCCCAACGGCTTCCCCCGGTTTTCCACATTTTTTCCCCCTACGGACTACTGTTACTAAAATTTTTAATCCTCTCCTCTCTCTGCGGAGAGAGAAAGCAGGAAACGACGCAGAAGGAGGCGTACACAGCATGAAATTTTCCTGTGAGAAGGCCCTCTTGGTCTCCGCAGTCGCCACTACCTCTCGGGCTGTGGCGGCAAAGAGCTCCATTCCGGCCATGGAGGGCATTTTAATTGAGGCGGACACCCGCCTGCGCCTTACCGGCTATGACTTGGAGAAGGGAATTCAAGCCACTGTCCCCGCAGAGATCCAGGAGCCCGGCTCCCTGGTGCTGTCTGCCCGGCTGTTTGGGGAAATTATCCGGAAAATGCCCGACGACGTGGTGGTGTTCACCGCTCAAAACTATATGGTAAACATCAAGTGCGGCCTGAGCGAGTTCAACATTCTGGGCACCGATCCGGAGGAATTTCCAGAATTACCCACTGTGGACCAGCAGAACTCCCTTACCTTGGAGCAGAGCGTGCTGCGTTTCATGATTTCCCAGACCCTCTTCGCCGTCAGCGACAACGAGAGCCGCCCCATCCACACCGGCTCCCTGTTTGAGGTGGAAAAAAACGGGCTCACCGTGGTTTCAGTGGACGGCTACCGG
>CASFKT010000234.1 GCA_949295195.1 uncultured bacterium
TCTCTACACCCTGCGCCGGGGCGGCCTGAAGGTCTCCCTCACCGAGTGGATGAGCCTGATGGAGGCCCTGGACAAGGGGCTGCACCGGTCCAGCTTCACTGGCTTTTACCACCTGTGCCGGTGCCTGCTGGTGAAGAGCGAGGCGGACTTTGACCGCTTCGACCGGTGCTTCCTCCAGTATTTCCGGGACGTCCCCTTCGAGGGGGAGGTATCCCAGGAGCTGCTGGACTGGCTGGACCGGCCCGACGTCCTGAGCGACTACGCCAACTGGGACGAGGAGCAGGCCCGGCTCAACGAACTGCTCTCCGAGGAGGACATCGAAAAGATGCTCCAGGAGCGGATGCAGGAGCAGAACGAGGAGCACAACGGCGGCAATTACTGGGTGGGCACCCACGGCATGTCCACCTTCGGCAACTCCGGCCTGTCCCCCAAGGGCATCCGGGTGGGGGGCCAGGGGATGCACCGCCGGGCCTTCCGGGTGGCGGGCGAGCGGAAATTCCGGGACTTCCGAAAGGACAACACCCTGGACACCCGCCAGTTCCAGGTGGCCCTGAAGCGGCTGCGCCAGTACTCCGGCCTGGTGGAGCTGCCCCCCACCGAGTTCGACGTGGACAACACCATCCAGGACACGGCGGAGAAGGGCGGCATGCTCACGGTGCGCTATAAGCGCCCCCGGCAGAACACGGTGAAGGTGCTGCTGCTCATGGACTCGGGCGGGTCCATGGACTACTACGCCCAGCTGTGCTCCGCCCTGTTCCAGGCGGTGAGCAAGGTGGGCCACTTCAAGGACCTGAAGGTCTACTACTTCCACAACTGCGTCTACGGCCGGGTGTACGACAACCCCAGCCTGCTCCCCAGCGGGGCGGTCCAGACCGACTGGCTGCTGTCCAACCTGTCCTCGGAGTACAAGGTGATCTTTGTGGGGGACGCTCAGATGGCCCCCTATGAGCTCACCGGCGGCTGGTACTACAACCGGGACCGGGACCCCAGCGCCCCCAAGTGCGGCATGGACTGGCTGCTGCGCTTCCGGGACAAGTACCAGAACGCCATCTGGCTCAACCCCAGCGACCGGCCCGGCTGGGGCCAGTACTGGTGCGAGACCTATGACCAGATCGCCGCCGTCTTTCCCATGTTCCCCCTGACGGTGCAGGGGCTGGAGGACGGCATGAAAAAGCTGCTGGCCCGGTGAGCTGTCCTGCCCCCGGAACAATCCCAAAAGATTCAGAAAAAATAGGAGTTTTTTCTTTACAATCGGGGAAAATTGTGATATAGTATCCCAGCGTCAATCGCACCCCTCTGGCTTCGTTTCAGGAGAACGCCCGGGCAAGAGTTCGGGGCTTCACCCGCCTGTTACGCAGCCTCGTGGGCATCGAATTTCAGAAAGGTGGAATTTTCCATGATCCGCAAGGACGAAAAGACGGCCGTTATCGAGGCCAACCGCATCCACGAGACCGACACCGGTTCTCCCGAGGTGCAGATCGCCATTCTCACCGCCCGCATCAACGAGCTCACCGAGCACCTGAAGGTCCACAAGCAGGACAACCACTCCCGCCGCGGCCTGCTGAAGATGGTCGGTAAGCGCCGCAAGATGCTGGACTATCTGATGGCCAAGGACATCGAGCGTTACCGCGCCATCATCGCCAAGCTGGGCATCCGTAAGTAAGTTTGTGTTTCATAGGGCAGCGCGGGAGCGTGCTGCCCTATGTTCACATCTGAAACCAACCAAAGTTCTGGAGCACCAGCGCTTTTTTAGCAGTTGAATATGGGCCTGATAAGGGTGACCGCCGTCCCCAAGCCTTCCCCCCTCAGGGGGGAAGGTGCCCCAGTGCGCACACTGGGGCGGATGAGGGGGCGTAGGTGCATAGTACGGACTCACCCTCATCCGTCACGGCCATTGGCCGTGCCACCTTCCCCCTGGTAGGGGGAAGGCATACACCCGGACCTATATTCAAGTGCTAAAGGGTGTTGTCCTGCTCCGGAAAACAAATTTTTCAAAAAGGAGGACAACCCATGTCAACCATCATCAAGCACAAGGAATTCCCCAAGTTCAAGAGCTGGACCATGGACCTGTGCGGCCGTCCCCTGACCATCGAGGTGGGCAAGGTGGCCGAGCTGGCCAACGCCAGCGCCATGGTCAAGTACGGCGACACCACCGTCCTGGTGGCCGTCACCGTGGCTCCCCGTCCCCGGGACGGCGTGGACTTCTTCCCCCTGTCCGTGGACTTTGAGGAGAAGCTGTACGCCGTGGGCCGCATCCCCGGCTCCTTCATGCGCCGGGAGGGCCGCCCCTCTCTGCCCGCCGTGCTGGCCAGCCGACTGATCGACCGGCCCATGCGCCCCCTGTTCCCCAGCGACTTCCGCAACGACGTGTGCATCACCTGCACCGTCATGAGCGTGGACTACGACTGCTCCCCCGAGGTGGCCGCCATGATCGGCGCCTCCGCCTGCGTGAGCTACTCTGAGATCCCCTTCGCCGGCCCCATCGGCTGCCTGGAGGTGGGCTACTGCGACGGCCAGATCGTGCTGAATCCCAACCAGGAGCAGCGCAAGACCAGCCGCATGGACGTGACCGTGGCCGCCACCCGGGAGAAGGTGGTCATGATCGAGGCCGGGGCCGACGAGATCCCCGACGAGATCATGTACGCCGGCATCGTGAAGGCCCACGAGGAAATCAAGAAGCAGATCGACTTCATCGACCAGATCGTTTCTGAAATCGGCAAGCCCAAGATGGAGTACGAGCACGCCCAGTTCAACCAGGAGCTCTTCGACAAGATCGTGGCTGACTTCATGGACGAGGCCAAGGCCGCCATGGACACCGACGACAAGAACGTGCGCGAGGAGCGCTGGAACGCCATGATCGACCACTGGCACGAGAAGTATCTGGAGGAGTATCCGGATATGGATCAGTACCTGGAGGAGTTCACCTATAAGTTCCAGAAGAAGATCGTCAAGGCCTGGCTGCTGGAGGGCCACCGTGTGGACGGCCGCGCCAAGAACGAGATC
>CASFKT010000235.1 GCA_949295195.1 uncultured bacterium
GCTGGACAAGGGCTACGCCTATCAGGCGGGGGGCAACGTGTACTTCGACTCCTCCAAGCTGGAGCGGTACTATATCTTCAACGACCACGACGAGGAGGACCTGGCCGTGGGTGTGCGCGAGGGGGTGGAGGAGGACACCAACAAGCGCAACAAGAACGACTTCGTCCTCTGGTTCACCAAGTCCAAGTTTGAGGACCAGGCGCTCAAATGGGACTCCCCCTGGGGCGTGGGCTATCCCGGCTGGCACATCGAGTGCTCCGGCATTTCCCTGAAATATAACGGCGAGTACCTGGACCTGCACTGCGGCGGCATCGACAACGCCTTTCCCCACCACACCAACGAGATCGCCCAGAGCGAGAGTTTTATTGGTCACCCCTGGTGCAAGCAGTGGTTCCATGTCCACCACCTGAACACCAACTCTGGAAAAATGTCCAAGTCTAAGGGGGAGTTTTTGACCGTCTCCCTGCTGGAGGAGAAGGGCTACGATCCCCTGGCCTACCGCTTCTTCTGCCTCCAGAGCCACTACCGCAAGGGGCTGGTGTTCTCCTGGGAGAACCTGGACAACGCCGCCCTGGCCTACCAGAAGCTGGTGGCCCGCATCGCCGCCCTGGACCCCAAGGACGGGGCCATGGACGAGGCTGTGCTGGGTGAGTACAAGGATAAATTCCTCCAGCAGGTGGGCAATGACCTGAACACCTCCATGGCGGTCACCCTGCTGTACGACGCTCTGAAGGCCAAAGCCAACGGCGCCACCAAGCTGGCCATCCTGGACAGCTACGACCAGGTGCTCTCCCTCTCCCTGCTGGAGAAGGCGGCGGCCGTCCGGGAGGAGCAGGCCAAGGTGAAGGCCGCCCAGGCCCAGGCCGGCTACACCGTCACCGGCGAGGGCGACCCCGAGATCGACGCCCTGGTCAAGGCCCGGGGCGAGGCCAAGAAGGCCAAGAACTTCGCCGAGGCCGACCGCATCCGGGATGAGCTGAAAGCGAAAGGCATCGAGATCACCGACGTGCCCGGCGGGGCGGTCTGGAAGCGCGTATAACGAAAAAATGGTTCCGGTCCTGACAGGCCGGAACCATTTTTATTTTCGTTCCAGAAAGGGAACTGCAATTTTCAGCCACTCATCCGGCCGGTAAACGGACAGGTATCCATGTCTGTATCCCTTCGCCTCATAAAGCTCACAGGATGGGAGCAGCGTTTGAAACAGGCGGGCTGACTTCTTGACACAGTTCATCTCCTTCTCCCCATACCAATACATGACCTGTGCGCCGCTGTCTCTCACACTGTCTTTCAGCCGATACCGCATCATATAGGTCCGATACATGGCATACAGCGTCTCCCGGGGCAGTTTTGGCATATCCTGGAGGTAGTACGCCTTGATCTCCTCCGGATAGCGCATTTCCTCCGGCAGGACCCGGTCCATAAGGGACAGCTGACGGCGGCAGGCTTTTTCGCTGAACAGAAGCGGTCCAAACAGGCAAACGGACGCGATACAGAACCGCGCCAGGACCGGCTGGGGAATGCACAGGCTCCCATCTATGATGGCTTTTTCGGTAATGTCTGATTTCCTGGCCAAAAGCTCCATTACGATCTGCCCGCCCAGCGAGACGCCGCCCAAGGCGAACAGGCGGCCTCCACACTCCCGCAGGATGTAGTCCATCAGCCGGTCCGCAGTCTGCTCCGTGGAGCGATAGGGAATCTGGTATTCCTCCCCGTGCCCATCCAGCGTGGGCAAAATTACGTGGTAGCGCGGGGACAGCGCGCGCGCCTGTCTCAAATAGTTCCACCACGCATTCCCGCCCCCATGGATCAGCATGACATGGGGCGCGGTGCGCGGTCCAAATTCATGGAAATTCATAGCTTTTCTCCGCTCCCAATCATAGACTTTGAGAAGATGCAGTTCCACAGCCGCCCGGCAAACGCCGGGCGGCTGTTCGTTTTGCGGTCACACCCCCAGAGCCGTCCGCACCAGAAAGATGACGAACAGGTGCCCCGGGGAGAAGGCGTAGAAGAACGGCGTCAGCCGTGCCAGCCGGAAGTATAACAAAAGCCGGTCGTATATCTACTTCTGGAAGGCACGCTGGCACGGGATGCCGGAGTCATTAGCTTGCCAGTCCCGGCGGCCCCACAGCCATCCCAATCAGCACACAGAGGCGGAGATGAAGCTGATTCAGGACATGCGCCGCCGCAATCCCAACCTGGGCATGGTGGAACTGTGGCACCGTCTGCGGCAGCGTGGCTATACCCGCCGCCCGGAGAGCTTTTTCCGGGTCATGAGAAAGCTGGGCCTGTTCTCGGCGAAAGAGAAGAAACCAGCTTATAAACCCAAACCCTACCAGCAGATGACCTATCCCGGACAGCGTATTCAGGTGGATGTGAAGGTGGTTCCCAGACGCTGTATTGCAGACCCGGAACTGCGCCTGTACCAATATACTGCCATTGACGAGTTTACCCGCCTGCGCTTCCTGGCTGCCTACCCGGAGCAGTCCACCTATTCCTCTGCGGATTTTCTGAAAAAGTTGTTCAAGTGGTATGCCCGCCGAGGAATCCGCGTGGAATGCGTCCAGACGGATAACGGCTTTGAATTTACCAATCGTTTCTCCAACAACAAGCAGGATCTCCCTACTCTGTTTGAGACCACTGCCGCCCAACTGGGTATCCGGCACAAGCTCATCCGTCCCTATACGCCTCGCCACAACGGCAAAGTGGAGCGTAGTCACCGCGAGGATCAGAAGCGCTTCTATTCCTGCCACAGTTTTTACTCCTTGGATGACTTTGCCAGACAGCTCGCTGCTCACAACCGCCGCTCTAACAACTTCCCTATGAGGCCCTTAAACTACTGCACTCCTTCTCTGTTCGCCGTCCAATATGTTTGACAAACCTACAGAAAGCCGCCGCGGCCCATCGGGCCGGGGCGGCTTATCTCTTCGCATAACCCCGCCCCGGTCCGCAGATGCTAGGGCAGAAGGAGGCGGTCCAGGATGA
>CASFKT010000236.1 GCA_949295195.1 uncultured bacterium
CTTGGTGGCGTCGATATTCTCCCCGGAGATGCCCACGGCGTCCATCCGGTCATAGGCGTTGAGAATTTTCAAGGTGGTGGGCAGGAAGTAGTTCAAAAACCGGCGGATCTGGGGGAGCTTTTTGGGCTCCTGGATCACCTGGTCGATGATCTGCCGGGTGACCTCCTCCAGGTGGTCGATCTGGGCGGAGATGGTCTCGTCCTCGATACTGTCGTTGAGGCGGCGCATTTCAGAGAGCGCCCGCTCCCGCTCCAGGATCAGCTTGTCTATCTCCGGATTGCCGGTGCTCTTGGCCTGCTGGGCCCGGCGGGCCTTCTCCTCCTGCTCCCGGCGCTGCCGCTCCTCCCGCTCCGCCTGGGCCTTCTCCCGGGCGGCGTGGGCCTCCTCGGCGCGCTTCTGGGCCTCCTGCTCCGCCTGCTTCTCCTCCTCGTCCTCCCCGCCGGCAATCTGGTAGCTCTTATCCGGGAAAATGGCCTTTCCCACCACAAACGCCGCCACCGAGACCAGGGCGCACAGGATATAATCCACCGGCTGGTACAGGCGCAGGCCCAGCCCGAACACCAGCCACACCACCCCCACCAGATAGATGGGGATTACCGAACGCTTTACATGCTTTGCCATGGCAGTTTCCTCCTCCGGCCAATGTGTTGCTCAGGACCGGATATCTTGCCCCCATTGTATCATTCCGCCGGTAGAGGGTCAAGAAAATTCCCTGCATTTCAGGCAAAGTGCCTCTTTTCCCCACCGGGATTCCCGATGTTTCAATTTCCCACCTTGACAATTCTCCTCCCCGGTGATATAGTACCCGTGTCAAATCGGCAACGATGGAGAAGAAGCCGCAAAATCCGCCCAGAGAGGGACGCAGAGGCTGGAAGCGTCCTGCGAGCTTTTGCAGCCGGTACCACTCCAGAGCCGCTGGCGAATGCAGAATGCAGAATGCAGAATGCAGAATGGATTTCCACTCTGCCCCGCGTTCTGTTCGGCAGAAAGCTATGCCGGGCCCGCCCGTTACAGCGGTCACAAGCGACGGCCTCTTTTGTGGCCGTAAGCAGGGTGGAACCGTGGGACGTATGGAATTGTTGCGCCTCACCCCTGACACACTCAGGGGTGAGGCGTTTTGTTTTGCCCCTAGGCTTCCCCCCCTGAGGGGGGAAGCTGTCAGCCGCAGGCTGACTGATGAGGGGAGCCCCGTTCGAGCATACCCTCATCCGTCACGGCTCACGCCGTGACCCCCTACCCCTTTTGTCCCTTTGGGACATTTCCCCCTGATAGGGGGAATCGGCCTTCCCCCTGGAAGGGGGAAGGCAAACACGAGAACGAGGAGGTTATTTCAATGTCCGAAGAAGTGAAAAACAACGAATTTACCTTTGAAAATCCCGAGTACCGCCAGACCTACTGGCACACCTGCTCCCACATCATGGCCCAGGCGGTGAAGCGCCTGTGGCCCGAGGTGAAGCTGGCCATCGGCCCCTCCATCGACGAGGGCTGGTACTACGATATGGACGCCCCCTTCGCCTTCACCCCCGAGCACCTGGAGAAGATCGAGGCGGAGATGCGGAAGATTTGTAAAGAGAAGCTGAAGCTGGAGCGGTTCGAGCTGCCCCGGGCCGAGGCCCTGAAGTTCATGGAGGAGAAGGACGAGCCCTTCAAGGTGGAGCTCATCAACGACCTGCCCGAGGACGCCCACATCTCCTTCTACAAGCAGGGCGAGTTCACCGACCTGTGCGCCGGTCCCCATCTGGACTCCACCGGCCGGGTGAAGGGCAATGCCCTGAAACTCACCGCCTGCAACGCCGCCTACTGGCGGGGCGACTCCAACCGTGAGACCCTGCAGCGCATCTACGGCATCGCCTTCCCCAAGAAGGACGAGCTGGACGCCTATCTGCAGCGCATTGAGGAGGCCAAGAAGCGGGACCACCGCCGTCTGGGCAAGGAGCTGGGCCTGTTCATGCTCCGGGATGAGGGCCCCGGCTTCCCCTTCTTTTTGCCCCGCGGCATGGTGCTGAAGAACACCCTGCTGGATTACTGGCGTCAGATCCACAAAAAGTACGGCTATGTGGAGATCTCCACCCCCATTATCCTGAACCGCCAGCTGTGGGAGCGCTCCGGCCACTGGGACCACTACAAGCAGAACATGTACACCACCGTCATCGACGGCGAGGACTACGCCATCAAGCCCATGAACTGCCCCGGCGGCATGCTGGTCTACGCCAGCGAGCCCCACTCCTACCGGGACCTGCCCCTGCGGGTGGGTGAGATCGGCCTGGTCCACCGCCACGAGCTGTCCGGCGCCCTCCACGGCCTGTTCCGGGTGCGCTGCTTCAATCAGGACGACGCCCACATCTTTATGACCCAGGACCAGCTCAAGGACGTGATCCAGGAGACCGTCCGCCTGTTTGACGAGGTGTACTCCACCTTCGGCCTGAGCTACACCATCGAGCTCAGCACCATGCCCGAGGACCACATCGGCACCGTGGAGCAGTGGGAGCACAACCAGGACATCCTGAAGGACGCCATCACCGACATGGGCAAGGACTTCGTCATCAACGAGGGCGACGGCGCCTTCTACGGCCCCAAGCTGGACTTCCATCTGGCCGACTCCCTGGGCCGCACCTGGCAGTGCGGCACCATCCAGCTGGACAGCCAGCTGCCTGAGCGCTTCGAGCTGGAGTACACCGGCGAGGACGGCCAGAAGCACCGCCCCGTTATGATCCACCGTGTGGTGCTGGGCTCCATCGAGCGCTTCATCGGCGTCATCACCGAGCACTTTGCCGGCGCCTTCCCCGCCTGGCTGGCCCCCGTCCAGGTGAAGATCCTGCCCGTCACCGACCGGGCCGCCCAGTACGCCGACCAGGTCGCCAAACAGCTGGATGAGAACGGCTACCGGGTGGAGGTGGACCACCGCAGCGAGAAGATCGGCAAGAAGATCCGGGAGGCCCAGCTGGAGAAGGTCCCCTATATGCTGGTGGTGGGCGTCCGGCGAGGACCAGGGCGCCATGTCCCTGGTCGATTTCGAGGCCATCATCG
Organism: uncultured bacterium; assembly: GCA_949295195.1. GTDB lineage: Bacteria > Bacillota > Clostridia > Oscillospirales > Oscillospiraceae > Lawsonibacter. The sequence goes on from CASFKT010000236.1 coordinate 3,028, forward strand.
CCGAGGACGTGCGCACCAAAGTGATCCGGTAATCAAACCCAAATCCGATTTTATGAAATCAGGCCCTCCGGAACTCCGGGGGGCCTGTTTTTGCGTCTATTCGGTTGGTTCCGGCTGGTAGCTCGCCAAGGCGGACAGGTTCATGTGGTCCAGCAGGGTATAGACCTCCTCCGGCTCCAGCTCCGCGCCAGTCATGCGGAAATCGGCGCAGCCGTAGCCGTATTGGGCGGTGAACTGGCGCTGGCCGCTTTCGGATGTGACCCACTCAATGGTGACGGCACAGCCGTCCCCGGTGGTGTACTCCTCCACCTGATACCGGTCGTCCAAAACAGTAAACGTGTCGTCCACTCCGTGTTCCCGATAAAAGGTCCAATCTAGGGACACCGGCGCGCCCTCCGCGCTGTAATACCGCCCCCAGAAATTGAGGCTGGAGGCAATGGGCATAAAATCATTCCCCCAGTCCAGAAAGCACTGGCCGCCGGGCAGCGGAGTATAGGTCTCGTCCAGCCACTCCAGGTCCGGCGTCTCCACCGGCCAGAACTCTGAGAGGCCGGACAGGGCGTCCGCCTTGTAGTAGATTCGGTCTGTGGGAGAATCACCGCCAGCACACATCTCCGTCCACCCATCCTCCGGTCCGCCGTATTGATGGGCGTAAACTTGTTCCATATTGTCCATAAACAATCCTAAATCCCAGGGCTCCAGCGGCGAGTAGTCCTCAATGGGGCCGGGATCTAAATATGTCACAGCAGCGGTGTCCTCTCCTGCCTCCAGCGCGGCCTGTGTGGCCGCCTCGCCGGCTTCCTCTCCGTTGTCAAAATAGCGGTACTGGGCCTGCCGCAGGACCACATTCGCCGCCCCGGCGGTGCAGGCCGTCAGGGCCAGGGCGGCCGCCAGCAGCACCAGAATCCGCTGCCTTCCCCACTTCCGGCCCCCGCTCCGCTCCGGCAGCTGCTCCAACTGTTCTTCCAAGCGCGCCGAAAATCCCTCCGGGATGGGGCAGTCCTCCCTCTGGGCCCGCTCCCGCAGCTCCCGGTCCCATGGATCAAAGCTCATAGATACCCTC
>CASFKT010000237.1 GCA_949295195.1 uncultured bacterium
GAGAAGCGCTCCCGATTCATCGGCCACGTGTGGCGGGTGGACAGCGAGGAGGAGGCCCGCGCCCGCATTGAGGAGATGAAGAAGCGCTACTACGACGCCAGGCACAACTGCTGGTGCTACCTCATCAAAGACGGTCCGGTGCGCTACTCCGACGACGGAGAGCCCCAGGGCACGGCGGGACAGCCCATGCTCAACGTGTTTCAGCGGGAGGGCGTGGTCAATGTGGTGTGCGTGGTCACCCGGTACTTCGGCGGCATCCTGCTGGGGGCGGGCGGCCTGGTCCGGGCCTATACCCAGAGCGCCAAGGACGCCCTGGACGAGGCAGGGATCTCGGTGGTCCGCCGGTGGGTGGAGATTCTGCTGCCCTGCACCTACGCCCAGTATGAGCGGGTGAAGCTGGAGACGGAGAACTTCGGCGGTGTCATCGCCGAGGCGGACTACGGGGCGGACATCGCCCTCACCGTCCTGCTGCCTGAGGAGCGCTGGGAGGACTACCTGGCCCACATGCTGGACATCACCGCCGGGACGGTGGAGGGCATGGTCTGCGGCGAGCGGTTTCAGGACGTGCCCTGGCGGGCGCCCAGAGAGAAGGAGGAGTGACCATGGAAGGGACTGCGGTAAACACCCTGCTGGCCTGTATGGAGAACTACAACGAGGCGGTGAAAAAGATGACCGCCAAGCTGCGTCCGGGGGACGGACTGCTGGGCTTCGGCCGGGACCCCAAGCGGGATCCCTGCCACATGGAGTTTTATGAGGCCGTGGGGGAGGCGGTGGGCCGGATGGTCCAGGAGGGCCTCACCCCGGCGGAGGCGGAGGAGACCGTGCGCTTTTTGGTCACCCTGGCCCAGGAGGATCGGTATTTCGACCTGACCCAGCCCATGCGGGAGGCCGTCCAGGGCCATGCAAGAACCTTGGTCCCCCTCCTGGAGCCGGAGACGGCCCGGGAGCTGGCCGCCTGGTACAATAAAACGTATCCCCGCCGCCGCCGTCTGCCGGTGCAGAACCAGCTGCTCAAGGAGCTGGAGCGGCGGGCCAATGGAAAATAGGAGTAGAATCGCTTGAGGGCCGGAGCTCGTATCAGCTCCGGCCCTTTTAGATCTGCCTGGATCTGCCGGCGGAATGGACCTTGACAGTAACGAGGTATAAAAGTATAATTTGTAATATAAGTAATACTAAATAGGAGGACAAAAGATGGAGACCGGAAAATACATGAGCTCTGTGAAGGTGGGGCCCAAGGGGCAGATCGTCATTCCCAAGGAGGTGCGGGAGATGTTCCAGATCCAACCGGGGGACACCATGCTGATTTTGGCCGATGCCCAGCGGGGCATTGCCCTGGAGCGCTATCAGGTGTTTGAACAGATCGCCGACGCCATCTTTGCTGGACGGGCCAAGGAGTTCTATCCAGAGTACAGCGAGTCGGACTCCCGGGCCTTTGCCCAGGCGATCCGGGAGCTGAAGGACCCGAAGAACACGGAGGAGGGGTGAGGCCGTGGCGCGCATCGCCTTTTTCAGCATCTACGCCTTTGGCCACACCAACCCCACGCTGGCCGTGGTGAGAGAGCTGATCCGGCGGGGGCACCGGGTGCGCTACTACTCCTTCACCCCCTTTCAAAAGGCGATCGAGGCGGCGGGCGGGGAGTGTGTCCTGTGCGACGCCTATCTTCCGCCTCCTCCCCCCGATGTGGACCGCCAGGTGGGGCGGGATTTTGCGGGGCTGGTGGAGATGATTACGGACACCACCCTGGCCATGGACGGCCCCATCGGCCGGGATCTGCGGGAGTTTGCCCCTCAATGCGTGGTGTCCGACTCCCTGTGCTTCTGGGGAAAGCTGTGGAGCGCCAAGCTGGGGCTGCCCTATGTGTGCTCCACCACCACCTTCGCCTTCAACCGGGAGACGGCCGGGATGATGAAGCAGACGCCGGGACAGCTGCTCCGCCTGCTGATGGGGCGCGGGCGCATCCGGCGGTGTATGGAGCGGCTGCGGGAGAGAGGGTACCCGGTGAACGGCCTGCTGGACCTGATCCAGAACAGCAATGACACGGACACCATCGTCTACACCTCCCGGGCCTTCCAGCCCAAGGCGGATACGTTCTCCTCAAAATACGCCTTTATCGGCCCCTCCATCCCAGAGCAGATTGGAGCGGGGGAGAAGGGGTGGGAGGGGTGCTGCTACATCTCTCTGGGGACGGTGAACAACCGGAACCTCCCGTTTTATCAGGCGTGTATTGAGGCCCTCCGGCAGGAGCCCTTCCCCGTGGTGATCTCCGTGGGGGAGCAGACCGACTTGTCCGCCTTTCGGAACGTGCCGGAGCATATATTCCTCCGGCCCAGGGTGGACCAGCTGGCAGTGCTGGCCCGGGCCAGCGTGTTTGTGACCCACTGCGGCATGAACAGCGCCAGCGAGGGTCTCTATTTCGGGGTGCCCCTGGTCCTGTACCCCCAGCAGGCGGAGCAGGGCCTGGTGGCCCGGCGGGTGGAGGAGCTGGGGGCGGGGCTCCGCTTGAGGAGAGCCTCGCCGGAGGCCATTCGGGCGGCGGTGCGCCAGGTCCGGGATCAGCAGTCCTACCGCAGCCGGGCCCGGGAGATCGCCGCCGGCTTCCGGGACGCCGGGGGATACCGGCGGGGAGCGGACAAGGTATTAGAGGCGGCGGCCCGGGGAGGCGGGACTTGTGCGGAAAATCCTCCTATGCTATAATCCAGGCATCTAGGCCTTGTTTGAAAATTGGAAATGTGCCCGACGGCGAGGGATTTTTTCGCCAGACAAGGCGATTTGACGCGGCAATACTTTTTGTATTGCAAGGAAAATCAAGGAAAATCAACGCAGTATGGCGGAAAAAGAACCGCCGTTTGGGCATATTGACATTTTTCAAACATGGCCTAACCAAAGACAAAGGAGGCATACCGTGAAGCTTCAATACTGTGTGAACCGAACGGGGGCCATTCCCCCGGAGAAGCTGGCCCTCACCGGCCTGGAGGTGCAGAAGGCGGCCCGGGCCTTTCACCGCACCATCCCAGACTATGAGCCAACCCCCCTCGCCTCCCTGGACCACCTAGCCCGTCGGCTGGGGGTGTCCCAGGTGCTGGTGAAGGACGAGTCCAAGCGCTTCGGCCTGAACGCCTTCAAGGCTCTGGGGGGCAGCTACGCCATGGCCCGGCACCTGGGAGAACAGCTGGGGCTGTCCCAGGACCAGCTCACCTTTGAGGCGCTGGGAACGCCGGAGGTCCGGGAGAAGCTGGGGGAGCGGACCTTCGTCACCGCCACCGACGGCAACCACGGCCGGGGGGTGGCATGGGCCGCCCGGCAGCTGGGCCACCGGGCGGTGGTGTACATGCCCAAGGGGAGCGCCCGGGAGCGGCTGGAGAACATCCGGGCCCAGGGGGCCCAGGCGGAGATCACCGACCTGAACTATGACGACGCGGTGCGCCTGGCCGACCGGATGGGCCGGGAGCACGGCTGGACCCTGATCCAGGACACCGCCTGGCCGGGGTATGAGGACATTCCCGCCTGGATCATCCAGGGCTACACCACCATCGCCCAGGAGATCGCGGACCAGCTGGAGGCGCGAGGCTGGGAGAAGCCCACCCACCTGTTTCTCCAGGCGGGGGTGGGTAGCTTTGCGGGGGCCATGCTGGGCAGCTTTGCCGCCCGGTGGGGCAAGGACTGCCCCGTCACCTGCATCGTGGAGCCGGACCGGGCGGACTGCCTCTACCGCAGCGCCAAGGCGGGGACCATTACCCCGGTGACCGGGGATCTGGACAGCATGATGGCCGGTCTGTGCTGCGGCGAGCCCTGCACCGTCAGCTGGCCCATCCTCCAGAGGGGGGCGGCCGCCTTTGTGTCCTGCGGGGACGAGTACGCCGCCCGGGGCATGCGCCTGCTGGGCCGGCCCGAGCCGGGGGACCCGATCATCGTCTCCGGGGAGTCCGGAGCGGTGGGCGTGGGGGTGCTGGCCGCCATCCTGTGCGAGGAGGGGCTGGAGGACCTGGGCTGGACCCTGGGACTCAATGAGAACTCCCGGGTGCTGTGCATCAGCACCGAGGGGGACACCGACCGGGAGAACTACCGCCGGGTCTTGGACGGGGCGCGGTTCTGAAAACGCCGCTGCGCTCCCGGGCCGCTCCGGACCAGGAAAGTCTGCACTCTTATTCGCCAATTTTCGATAACCTGGGCGGACACAGTTGTGTCCGCCCTGTTTTATTTCTGCCGAAGATGACGGGGTTCCGCCGGCAAGAAATATTTGAGCCCTATGGAATCATCTGCTATAATATTTCTAACATAAACGCAGAAAGCAGATGGGAGATTCCGGCCTGGAGCCGGATCTGCGCCGAGGCGGTTTCCGCAGGGCGCACTCTCATGTGGGAAAGGACGGATACGCCATGGCTGGAAAAACGCCGTACACGGTGATTGTGGCGGATGACGAGGACGAGCTGCGGGAGGCGGTCTGTATGATGACGCCCTGGCAGGACTTTGGCTTCTGCCTGGTGGGGAGCGCCAGCAACGGTCTGGACGCCCTCCAGCTGGTGGAGAAGCACGAGCCGGACCTGCTGATCACGGATATCCGGATGCCCTTCATCTCCGGAATCGAACTGGCCCGGCAGGTGCGGGAGATCCGCCCCGCCACCAACATCGCCTTTTTAAGCGGCTACGACGACTTTGAGTACGCCCAGCAGGCGATCCAGTATAACATCATCAGCTATATGCTCAAGCCGCTGACCATGGAGGGGATGGCGGCGGAGCTGCGGAGAATCCGGGAGAAGATCGACGCCCAGTTTGCCAGGTTCCGGCAGGCGCCCTCCAAGATGCACGGGGTGGATCTGCAGGCCGCCATGCTGATGCCCCTGGTGCTGGACGACTACGCCGACCCGGAGGGGGCGGTACAGGCGGAGGAGTACGCGCGGCAGTGCGGCCTGCTCCGGGACCTGGACGACCGGCCGTGCTGTACGGTGATGGTGTCCATCCTGCTGAATGAGAGCGGAGCCAACTGCACTACCCCCGCCTTTGTGGCGTCGGTGGACCAGCTGGCCGCCAAATACCTGCGCTGCGTCAGCTTCTACACCTCCGGGAAGGTGGTTTCGGTTCTGATGGGCAGTCCCTCGGATTTCAGCCAGTACCTGCATATCCTGGCCGACGAGATCCCGCAGATGGCGGAGCGGGTTTTGGGCAGTCAGTGCCGCATCGGCGTCAGCCGCATGGTGCACACCCTGACCGCCCTCCACGACGCCTACCGGGAGGCGATGGACGCCCTGCGCCAGGGGGACGGCGCGGAGGGCGGGGCGCACTTCAGCCGGGATCTGGCCCCCGCCGCAAAGGGGGGCTCCCTGCTGTGCCAGCGGGCCCTGGACGCCTTGGATCAGCTCTATATGGATGCGGACCTGTCCCTGGTCTCCCTGAGCGAGCGGCTGGACGTGAGCCCCAACTATCTCAGCGCCTGCATTAAAAAATATGCCGGCGAGACCTTTATGAACATCCTGATCCGCAAGCGGATGGAGGCGGCCCAGGAGCTGCTGTCCACCACCCAGCTCAAAGTGCAGGAGGTCGCCCGCCGGTGCGGCTATACCGACCAGCACTATTTCAGCTACTGCTTCAAAAAGTACTGCGGCGAGTCCCCCAATGCCATGCGCCGCAAGACGGAACAGAGAAAGGACGGGTGAGGGGCCTTGAAAAGGGATGCGTCCCGGATGGGACCCCGCACCATGGTGGTGGGGGTGGTGGCCATCATTTTGTGCTGCTGCATTGTGCTGTTTCTGGAGCGCTACCGCAGCGCCATGGTGCAGAGCGCCCGGACCGGCAGTGAACAGACGGTCTCCCAGGTGTCCAGCACGGTGGGCAACTACCTGCGGGACATGGACCAGGCCATGGACCTTGTGGTGCGCTCCATGTCGGAGCCGCAGCAGAGCCGTGATGAGCTGCTGTCCGCCTTTCTGCAGTTCCGCCCCGATGTGGTGGCCGTCACCAGCTACTCGGGGGCGGGGGAGCTGCTGGACTGCTGGTCCCTGGGACGGAAGCCCCGGGCGGAGATTTTCCAAAATCTCTCCTTTGACCTGGATACGGCCCGGGCCTCCGACGGCCCCTATATGAGCACCCCCCATGTGGAGACCATTTTTGAGAGCTACTACCCCTGGGTGGTCACTATGACCGCCCCGCTGGAACAGGGGGGCGAAGCCGCCTGGGTGTCCCTGGATCTGAGCTTCTCCAATATCTCCAACCACATCAACAACGTGGGCATTGGCCAGCGGGGCTACTGCTTTTTGATGGACCGCATGGGGAACATCATGTACCACCCCCAGCAGCAGCTGCTGTACGCGGGGCTGAAGTCGGAGGACACCGCGGCCCTGGCCGCCCTGGAGGACGGCACCTATGTGGAGGATACTGTGATCTACGCCGTCACCAGCGTAGAGGACAGCAGCTGGCGGGTGGTGGGCGTCAGTTTTGTGGACGAGCTGGTCAACCGCAGCGTGCAGGAGATGATCGGGATCTCCGCCGGCTTGGCGGGGCTGGTGCTGGCGGCTGCCCTGCTGACCAGCTGGATTCTGTCCCGGATGCTGAGCCGCCCCCTGTGGGGACTGGCCTCCGCCATGGAGCGCTTTGAGCGGGACGCCGACCACTTTTCCTACCGGCCGGTGGGGGGCACCCGGGAGGTGCGGGAGCTCTCCCGGTCCTTCGGACACATGGTGCTGCGGATTCAGCAGCTCATGTCCACCGTGCGGCAGGAGGAGATCAACCTGCGCAAGACTGAGCTGAAGGCCCTCCAGGCCCAGATTAACCCCCATTTTCTGTACAACACGCTGGACTCCATTGCCTGGATGTGTGAGCGGGGACGGAACGCCGACGCGGTGAATATGGTGCACGCCCTGGCCCGGCTGTTCCGCATCAGCATCAGCCGCGGCCACGAGCTCATCCCCATCGCCAAAGAGATCGAGCACGCCGAGAGCTACCTCCAGATCCAGAAGTACCGCTACAAAAACCAGTTCACTTATGAATTTGACGTGGACCCGGGGTGCCTGGATTACTACTGCAACAAGATCACCCTGCAGCCCATCATTGAAAATTCCATCAACCACGGCCTGGATCTTCTGGTGGAGGAGGGGCGCATCCAGGTG
>CASFKT010000238.1 GCA_949295195.1 uncultured bacterium
CGGATGCGCTCGTGGAGCTCCTGCCGGTCGCCGCCCCGGACCACCGCGTCCATCATGATGTTCTCGCTGGCCATGAAGGGCAGCTCCTCCAGCACGTGCTTCTCGATGACCTTGGGGTGGACCACCAGGCCGGAGGCCACGTTGCGGTAGATGTTCAGGATGGCGTCCACCGCCAGGAAGGCCTCGGGGACGGAGATGCGCTTGTTGGCGGAGTCGTCCAGGGTGCGCTCAAACCACTGGGTGGCGGCGGTGACAGCGGGGTTGCCCGCGTCCACGATGACGTACCGGGCCAGGGAGCAGATGCGCTCGCAGCGCATGGGGTTGCGCTTATAGGGCATGGCGGAGGACCCAATTTGGTTCTTCTCAAAGGGCTCCTCCACCTCCTTCAGGTGGCACAGCAGGCGCATGTCGGTGGCAAACTTGCTGGCGGACTGGGCAATGCCGGACAGGACGGACAGGACGCTGTAATCCATCTTCCGGGAGTAGGTCTGGCCGCTCACCGGCACCACGCCGTCAAAGCCCATCTCTCTGGCGATCTTCCGCTCCAGCTCCTTCACCTTCTCGTGGTCGCCGTTAAACAGCTCCAGGAAGGAGGCCTGGGTGCCGGTGGTCCCCTTGGAGCCCAGCAGCTTCAGGGTGGAGATACGGTGCTCCACCTCCTCCAGGTCCAGCAGCAGGTCGTTCATCCACAGGGAGGCCCGCTTGCCCACGGTGACCAGCTGGGCGGCCTGGAAGTGGGTGAAGCCCAGGGTGGGCAGGGCCTTGTACTCCCGGGCGAACTTGGCCAGGGCGTCGATCACCTGCACCAGCTTATTGCGGACCAGGATCAGCCCCTCCCGCATGAGGATCACGTCGGTGTTGTCCCCCACATAGCAGCTGGTGGCCCCCAGGTGGATGATGGGCATGGCCTTGGGGCACAGCTCCCCGTAGGTGTGCACATGGGCCATCACGTCGTGGCGGAGCTTCTTCTCCCACTGGGCGGCCTTCTCATAGTCAATGTCATAGATATGCGCCTCCAGCTCGTCCACTTGCTCCTGGGTCACCGGCAGGCCCAGCTCCATCTCCGCCCGGGCCAGGGCCACCCACAGCTTCCGCCAGGTGGAGAACTTCTTGTCCGCGGAGAACAGATAGAGCATCTCCTCGCTGGCGTAGCGGGAGGACAGGGGGCTTTCATAGGTATTGGTCGGCATCTTGCATCGTCCTTTTCTCTGGTTTTCCAAGGGTGAGGGTCTCCCCCCGCCCATATCATGTCAGTTTATTATATCGTATTTGTGACCGCTTTGCCACTGTTTCCTGAAATTTTATCCTCCGGCCCCAAACCGCAGCCGGAGACAAAAAGAAACGGGGTAAGTCACCCCGTCTCTCCCATCTCCCCCACCGCCCGGGTCAGCCGGTCCAGCGCGGCCAGGATCTCCACCAGAATCTTGTTCTGATAGTCCAGCACCTGATTGAGCTCCCGCATCTGGCACCAGAGCGCCTCCCGCTCCCATTCCCGGGCCGTCTGCATCGGGAGGCTATGTACATACCGGTGCATGGTCATCTCCTCCGCCGCGGCCTGGATCTTGGCGATGGCCTCCTCCGGGTCGGTGCGGCGCGTCCCCGCGCCATCCCGGCGGTTTTGACAGGTATTTCCCACGGTGATCCCTCCTGTTCGGTTGTTCTTCTGCCCATCCTATGCCGGGGGGTTGACCGCTGTCCCAGAATATGCTATATTCTTTTTGTCTCAAATAAGACACTTTTTAAAAAGGGGGCGGGACCATGACGGCGGAGATCACCCGGGAGGAGCTCCTGCTTCTGGGGCGGTGCCCCTTTTTCCGGAGGGCGGACGAGGCGCTGCTCCGGCGGGTGCTGGCCCTCCCCGGCGTCACTGCCGAGGCCTTTCCCGCCGGGGAGACTGTCTATCAGCCCCACCAGTTCCGCCGGTGCCTGGGCTTTCTCCTGGCCGGTCAGGTGCAGGTGACCAACGCCGCCCTGTCGGTGAGCGTGCTGGAGGCCGGGGAGCTCTTTGGCGCGGCCGCCCTCTACAACGACCTGCCGGACTACGCCACCTGCCGCATCCTGTTTCTGCCCCAGGAGGACGTGGACCGGCTGCTGGGGGAGGAGCCCCTCCTCCGCCAAAACTACCTGCGCTACCTGTCGGGCCGCATCCGGTTTCTGTCCGGGCGGCTGGGTGCCCTGGCCCAGACCGGGGCGGAGGGCAAGCTGGCCCGGTACCTCCTCTCCAGCGGGGAGCCCTCGGTCCACGCCCCGGCCACCGACCTGGCCAAACGGCTGGGCCTCAGCCGGGCCTCCCTCTACCGGGCCTTTGAGGCCCTGGAGACGGCGGGCCTCATCCGCCGGGAGGGCAAGACGGTGTTCGTGCTGGACCGCGGAGGACTGGAAGGGGTTTTGTGAGTGTTTCCTCTTTGTGCGGGGGAGATTTGCCGCCTCGGCGGCGGAGCAGAGTTTCGCCCTGCGGGGCGAGTTCCTTTTCCACGTGGAAAAGGAACCAAAAGACGCTGGGGGCCGCCGCAGGGGCGAACTCCGTTCGCCATGTCGGCTTACCCCCAGCCCCCTGTTTTACGAGAGCGCCAATTAGGCAGGCTTCATAGTCTACGCAAAGGCGCGGGCGGCTCAGCTGATCGCCTGCCCCTCGTCTTTCGCTGCCGCTGACCGGGCAATAGTCGAGGGCTTGGCACTCCCCTTTTAGAAAGCGCCTTTGTTGCGGTAAGGCTCAAGCGCGGCTCAATCTGGCGGCGTATCCTGTACCGTTTCTGGATTTCCGTAGGGACGGCGCGTCCGGGAGGCCGCACCCTACAACGGAGACCCCCTCCAATGCGGACGGGTGAAGACACCCGCCCCTACGCTGAATGTAGAAGCGTTCCTATCCTTTTGTAGGGGCCGGTCCCAGACCGGCCCGCCGTATCTTGGAACGTCGGGAGGGGCACACCCCAGGGTGGCTTCTCTCGGCCTTCGGCCGATTCACCTTCTGCCCCTCCCCCACAGTCCTCCGGGACCACCCCTTGATTTGGGGAGGGGAGTCCCTAGGGCTCCCGCCGTAGATGATTCGAGCCAAAAAGTCACCCTCATCCGCCCCCTTCGGGGGCACCTTCCCCCTTGAAGGGGGAAGGCTCGGGCGGCTGATAGCCGCCCCTACGGCGGATATAGAAGCTGTCCCTTCTTTTCGTAGGGGCCGGACACTGGCCGGCCCGCAGATGTACGCGGCGCGTCCAGAAGGCCGCGCCCTACAGCCCAGCACCAGCCGCCACCTGCTCGGCAAAGCCAGGCGCAGGTATGAAATCGCAGTCGCCATAATTTTTGCAAACCCAGGGCCCAGTGGCCCGGGAGGGATTTAGAACTCCACTCAGATTTTGCGCGCCGGAAATACTTCTCCATCTTTCAGGTACGCATCCCTCGTAAACGGGGTCTGGGGAAAGCGGTCCTATGGACCTAGGCGGAGCATCGCGGAGCCGTAGTCCATCGGCCGCGTCCCCAGCGGTTCTTTGGTGACTTTCTGGCCGTCCAGAAAGTCACTCGCCGCCGGAGCGGCGAAATTCCCCTATTTGATCTCCATCAACAACTTCGGAAAGGAAGATTGACATGAAACTGAAAAAACAACTCTCTTTGCTTCTGTGCGGCGCTCTGATGGTCTCCGCCCTGGCCGGCTGCGGAAACGGCGGCTCCAGCTCCAGCGCCTCCGGGTCGGACAGCGCTTCCGGCTCCCAGTCCTCCTCAAGTGTGGGAGATACCTCTCAGTCGGATGCGTATACGCTGCCCAATATCATGGTCCTCTCCGGACCCACCGGCGTGGGGGCCGCCAAACTGATGGCGGACAATGAGGCCGTGGAGTTCTATGACAAAGTCGCGGCCTCCGCCACCGTGGAGGCGGACAATCAGGCGGTGTCCTCCGCCCTCATCAACGGGGACGCGGACATCGCCGCCGTGGCCACCAATGTGGCGGCCACCCTGGTCAACAAGAACCCGGAGTCCATCCAGGTGCTGGCGGTCAACACCCTGGGCGTCCTCTACATTCTGGAGAAGGGGGACACCGTGACCTCCATGGCCGACCTGGCGGGCAAAACCGTGTACGCCACCGGCGAGGGGGCCAACCCGGAGTACGTCCTCAACTACCTGCTCACCAAAAATGGCGTAGACCCTGCCGACGTGGACATTCAGTGGATGACCGCCCAGGAGGTCACCGCCCAGATGGTGTCCTCGGAGGACGGCATCTGCATGCTCCCTGTCCCCGCCGCCACCGCCCTGATGATTCAGGACTCCGGCGTGCGTCAGGCCCTGTCCCTCACCGACGAGTGGTCCAGCGTGAGCGACGGCGAGCTGGCCATGGGCTGCATCGTGGCCCGCACCGACTATATCGAGGAGAACCCCCAGGGGGTAGATGCCTTCCTGTCCGCCTATGAGGACTCCATCGCCTATATGTCCGACCCCGCCAACCTGGATGACGCCGCCGAACTGGTGGCCCAGTATGGCATCACCGCCAATGCCAACATCGCCAAGGCGGCCATCCCCCAGTGCAACCTGGTGTGTCTCACCGGGGACGAGATGAAGTCGGTGCTGGAGGCCTACTACCAGGTCCTCTTTGACGCGGACCCCACCTCCATCGGGGGCGCTCTCCCCGACGCCTCCTTCTACTATGGCGCGCAGTAAATTCCCCAAAAAGTTCATCGCCGCTCTGCTGCCCCCGGCCTTCTGGCTGGGGGCTTGGCAGCTTGGGGCTTTCCTGGTGGAGCTCCACGTGGAGGGCCGGGGCAACGAGCTGCTCCTCCCCTACCCGGCCACGGTGCTCTCCGCCCTGGTCCGGCTGGCCCAGGACCCGGCGTTCTGGGGGACCGCC